>JAOTYD010000025.1 GCA_029862005.1 Gammaproteobacteria bacterium
CGTGAAAGGCCTCCCGGTCGCGTTAGCCCCGTGTAATCCCGGCGCGAGACCGACTATCAGCAGCTGCGCACTGGGATCGCCAAATGCTGAAACCGGCAAACAGCGGTATTCGGGAAATCTATGCTTCTGTTCAATCCGGTAAGCCGTAAGACGCGGACACTGTTGGCAGTCTTGCAGGATGCTCACTGCCGATCAGTCCGAGTTTGCGAACTCGACCATCCCCTGCTGTACCGCTATCTTAATCAAATCGACCTCATTGTGCGCGCCCAGTTTTTCCAGCAGGCGCAGACGGTAGGTGCTGATGGTCTTGGGGCTAAGACACAGTTTTTCGGAAATCTCGGCATTGGTTAAACCGTGGGAAATCATCAGCATTACCTGGAATTCGCGTCTCGACAGACGGTCGACGGGATTGTGTTCGTTCCCGGGTAACAGGGATAAGGCCAACTGCTGTGCGATACTCGGCGCTATATAAGCGCCGCCATTATTGACCTGGTTTATTGCAATCAGCATTTCTTCGACACCGCAGTCTTTGGTGAGGTAACCCTTGGCGCCGATTTCGAGCATGCGTTTAGGAAACGTTTGCTCGTTATGGACAGTTAGCACGATTATTTTTTGGCCGGGGTCACGCTGCAAGATACGACGACATGCCTCGACGCCACCGATACCCGGCATACTGACATCCATTAATATGACATCCGGGTTTAGCTGCTGGGCGAGCCTGACGCCTTCTTCACCACAGTCGGCTTCACCGACGATACTGACTTGATTGCTGTCTTCCAGCAGGCGCCGAATCCCGGTACGCACCAGCGCATGGTCGTCGGTGAGTAAAACGCTTATCATTATTTGTAACCAGGTAATCTGAGATCATCATATCACAGCTTTCCTACTGCATGTAGTCCAGTGTCAAGATACCTAGTAACGCAATAATACTGATCCCCAGGTAAAGCCGCCGCCAAATGCTTCCAGTAACACGAGTTCGTTTGCCTTGATACGACCATCGCGCACTGCAACATCAAGCGCCAGCGGCACCGATGCGGCCGATGTATTGCCATGCTTGTTAACGGTTACGACAACCTGGTCCATCGACATTTTCAGCTTTTTAGCGGTCGCGTTAATAATCCGGATGTTTGCCTGATGTGGCACCAGCCAGTCGATATCCGATTTAACCATGCGATTAGCGGCCAGGGTTTCGTCGACGATGCGGCCCAGCGTGTTGACAGCCATTTTAAACACCTCGTTACCTCGCATTTCGACAAAGCCTCTGCCCTGTTTCACCTCGTCGAAACCGTCCCCAATACCGTGTGGCACCCACAACAGGTCCTCATATTTGCCATCGGCATGTATATGTGTTGATAAAATTCCAGTTTCTTCGCTCGACTCGAGGATCACGGCACCTGCGCCATCGCCAAACAGTACGCAGGTCGAGCGATCCTGCCAGTTAAGAATCCTTGAAAACACTTCCGCGCCAACCACCAGCACTTTGCTCGCACTGCCGGTTTTTATAAACTTGTCGGCAACCGCCAGGGCGTAGATGAATCCGGTACAGACTGCCTGGATATCGAATGCCGGACAACCGTGCAGGTCCAGGCGCGCCTGCAGGATACAGGCCGAGCTTGGAAAGATCTTGTCGGGAGTAGAGGTCGCCAGCACGATCAGGTCGATTTCAGCGGGATCAATTCCTGCTGACTCGATCGCGAGTCTCGAGGCTTTTTCGGCGAGATCAACCGTGGTTTCATTTTCCGCCGCAATATGGCGCTGTTCGATACCGGTTCGCTCACGAATCCACTGGTCGGACGTTTCCACGATTTTTTCCAGGTCATGGTTCGTCATAACGTTTTCTGGCAGGTAACTGCCGGTGCCGGTAATACGGGAATAGATCACGAGACGGCTTCCCCGACCTGTTCCAGGTAGCTCTCGATCGCACTGGAGATTCGTTGCGGAACCTTATTCTCGATCTCGAGACTGGCGATCTTGATGGCATTCATGAACGAACTCGTGTCGGCGCTGCCATGGCTTTTGATAACAATACCATTCAGCCCTAGCAGGCTGGCGCCATTATAACGGCGCGGGTCAAGTTTGCGTCGAACGGAAGACAATACGGGTAACGCGCAAACGCCAGCCAGTTTTGTTAGCCAGTTGCGCTTAAACTCATCGGCCAGCACGTAATTGATAAAAGCCGCCAGACCCTCCGCGGTCTTAAGCGAGACGTTACCGACAAATCCATCGGTTACAATTACGTTAACGGTACCCTTGTAAATGTCATCACCTTCAACAAATCCATAATAGTTTAGCCTGCTTTCGGAGATTAGCTGGCTGGCCCTCTTCACTGACTCGCTGCCTTTGACTGATTCTGAACCGATGTTCAATAGCCCGACCGAAGGATCCTTGATTCCCTCAACCGATTGCGCCAGTACCGACCCCATCAACGCGAATTCGGCAAGATTTTCGGGGCTGCATTCCAGGTTAGCACCGAGGTCCAGCATATGGGTGTGTCCATTGATGCCCGGCAAGGTGGTGCAGATTGCAGGTCGACTTATTCCCCGTATGGTTTTTAAGACAAACTTGCTGGTAGCCATCAGGGCACCGGTATTACCCGCACTGACACAGGCTTGCACCCTGCCCTCCTTGACCAGGTCGATTGCTACCCGCATCGAAGAATCTTTCTTCTTTTTAAGCGCGATGGCGGGCAGTTCATCCATGTCGACAACCTGGGAGGCGTGGTAGATCTCGACCCGATTATCGTTACTTAGACCGTGCGTCTCGAGTTCCAGCGCGAGTGACTCCTGATTGCCGACGAGAACCAGTTCAAGGTCGGGAATCTCATTCAGTGCCAATCGCGCCGCAGCCACGGTTACGCTGGGGCCGTGGTCGCCGCCCATGGCGTCAAGCGCGATAATTTTTGGTTCCATTTAGCCCTGTTGGAAACAAATACGGGCGGTTGTCGCCGCCCGTACTCAGTGATTGAACTCGCCGTTTCTACTCGTCATCGTCTTCGACGATTTTATCCGCGATTACCTGGCGGCCCTTGTAGTAACCATCGGCACTGATATGGTGTCGACGGTGGATCTCGCCGGTTGTGGGTTCAACCGCCAGGGTTGCGCTTCCCAGTGCATCGTGGGAGCGTCTCATACCCCGTCTGGACGGGGTTTTGCGACTTTTCTGAACAGCCATCAGTATATCTCCAGTTTTCTTAATCGGTCGTTTTCAGTTGCTGCAAAACTGCAAACGGATTTTCTCTTGCGGGAGTCCCGGATTTCTTTCCAGCAGGCTGCCAGTTTTTATTGCAAGACCTGTTCTCATGCGCAGCTACCAGGGGTATTGCCAGTATCAGCTCATCTTCAATTATCTCGATAATGTCGATATATCCATCATGACTATATACCGTATCTTCGTCGCTTTGGCTGACAATATCATCGCTGGCGTGAATCAAGAGTTTGAAATCGAGTTTCAACGGCCATTCCATTGCCTTGAGACATCGCTGGCATTCCAGCTCAAGACTGGTTTCCAGCCCGCCCGTAATCATTGGAATACCGTACTCGTTGCGTAAGAACTCGAATCGAATGGCTATCTCGCGGTCCGCCTGGTCAGATTCTCCGCCATGGAGCAGTTCGACCAGACGCCCGGTTTCTGATAGCGATATTTCTCCCTGGAAACAGCCGTTTCGGGTCACTTCCTTTTGAACCTGATAGCGCCTACGCAACTTGTCCCGCATAAGGCGGCGATTCTACATGTTTGTGGATAACATTGTCTATTCAATTCGCGGTGAAAATACAGGCGGATAATGTATTCAATTCGTGCTTGTAATATACTGCGCCACCGTTACCAGACTCTTCCAGACGCAGGCCCCGGTCTGTCCGGATTTTTACAGGAACTATACCCAGTGCAAACTCAGATAATACTGGCCAGCGGCTCCCCTTTTCGCAAGCAGCTGCTAGATCGATTACAGCTCGATTTCGTCTGCCTTTCTCCCGATATCGACGAGACTCTCAAGCCAGCTGAGGATGCCCGCAATTACGTTTGTCGACTGGCAGAATCGAAGGCAAGGCAGGTAGCGGCAGATCATCCGGATGCGATTGTCATTGGTTCTGATCAGTGTGCGCTGCTGGGTACAAAAATACTGGGTAAACCGGGATCGCACGAAAACGCCCTGCTACAGTTGCAGGAGGCACAGGGAAAAAGCGTGATTTTTCATACCGGCGTCTGCGTACTGCAGCTGTCATCTGGATTCAATGCGATAGAGGATGTCCTGTTCGAAGTTGAATTCCGTAGCTTAAGTGATCGGCAGCTGGAGCATTATCTCCACGTCGAGCAACCCTACCAGTGCGCCGGCAGTTTCAAGGCAGAAGGCTATGGTGTCTGCCTGTTCAAAAAAATGCATGGTGATGATCCGACGGCGCTGATTGGATTGCCCCTGATTGCATTGACAGAGATACTGGAACGCGCCGGAGTAGCGGTCGTCTAGCGCGGTTAACGAAATCCTGACCCGCTAGTTAATGGCCATATTGCCCAGTAAGTACTCGCTGATTTTGCGTCCTGCACTGCTGCCGATGCGGGCTGCAATTCGTTCCAGCAGGTTGGCCTTGGGCGTGAAATCAACAATCTGTTCCGCTTCAAGTTCCCGCGCAATACTCTGCGTGGTGCCGTAGGCATCCACAAGACCCAGGCCGAGCGCCTTTTCACCGCTCCATATCAAGCCGCTGAAGATATCCTCATTGACAACGAGGCGGTCTCCCCTGCCGCGCTTGACTGCCGCGATAAAGTGGCCATGTACCTCATCGAGCATCGATTGCAAATGGGCCTTCTGTTCACTTTGCTCTGGCAGGAATGGATCGAACAGACCCTTGTTTTCTCCCGCAGTCAAAAGCCTTCTCTCGACACCGATTTTTTTCATCAGTTCGACAAATCCAAATGCATCCATGCGCACACCGATCGATCCCACCAGGCTCGATTGATTGGCATAAATTTTATCGGCTGCCGCGGCGACGAAATATCCACCCGAAGCAGCAATATCAGCGACTACCGCGTACACGGGTATCGATTCGTGTTTCTGTTTCAGGCGCATGATTTCATCGAAAATATAAGCGGCCTGAACCGGAGAACCGCCCGGCGAATTGATTTCCAGGACGATTCCGGCGGTATCATCGTGTTTAAAAGCCGCTTTGAGCCCGGCAATCATGTTTTCGGAACCGGCCGCTTCCCCACTGGCGATGACCCCGGAAAGCTTGACCAGCGCGGTATGCTTTTTCCCATCAACCGCCAACGACCTGTCGCTGGTATCGGCAAAGAACATGATTGTTACGACGCTTAGATAGACGATGAAAAACAGCATGAAACCGACTCGCCAGCGACGTGCCCGGGTTTGCTCTTTTATCGCCGCAAATACCAGGCGGTCAATAATTTTCTGGGCCTGCTTGTCATTACCTGGACCGGAATTATCGCTGTGCGTTTCGTTTTCTGTCATCGTGCTTCCTGTTTCAATAGTTGTGCGTGGTTAAGCCATTGTCTGCAGCGCCGATGAGCTGCTCGAATTCTGTGGGTAATGGAGCGTTGACCACCAGTTCGGGTGTAAATTTGCTGTGGGGCAGTTCGAGGCTTGCTGCATGCAGCATCAGACGATTAATTTTACGCCGGCGCATGGCGCGGTTAAATTCAATATCACCATATTTATCATCACCCGCGATTTCGTGTCCCTGGGACTGGCAATGCACCCGGATTTGATGCGTACGGCCGGTTACAAGTTCCACCTGGATTAAACTGAAACTGTTACCGGTCTGTAATAGCTTGATTCGACTCAAGGCCTTTTTCCCATTGCTGTCAACCTGCATCCGCCGCTCCCCGTTGGGAAGGACTATTTTCTTCAGCGCGAGTTTAATCTCGCGAATTTCCTGGGGCCATCGACCCTTGACTATAGCGCAATATTTCTTGTTGAGTGTTCCGTCGCGCAGCGCCGCTTGAACGTCTAGCAGCGCCTGTCGATGTTTACTCAGTAGCAGGCAACCACTGGTATCACGATCGAGCCTGTGCACCAGCTCGATGGCGTCGTCGGGTCGCAGCAGGCGCATCGCGTCGATGACGCCGTAGTCCACCCCTGAACCGGCGTGGACAGCGAACCCGGCGGGTTTATCGATAATGATAATATGCCCATTCTCAAAAAGTATGTTGCGTTCCAGATTTTCGACCAATCGCTTCGACGGCTGTAGCTTGTCGCGTGAACCGGTTGCCAGAAGTAACGGTGGAATTCTGACCTGATCGCCAATCTTCAGTTTGTATTCCGGTTTGCAACGCTTCTTGTTAACCCGTACCTCACCTTTCCTGATGATTCGATAAATGCGGGTACGGGGAACGTTGTTGAGCTGTTTGAACAGGAAGTTGTCGAGCCTTTGTCCAAGTTGAGCGGCAGAGATCTCGATCAGGCTGACGGGACTTTTTTGTGGTTTATCTGAACTCAATGGATGGCAGTTGGCAGAAACTGTGTTATATTCCCTGCCGTAGCATTGTACTGCCTAAATTCCAGGCAAAACACTACCAAATCAGTTTTTTCAAGGGAAGCAAAGGCCCCAGGGCCTGTTTCCCAAATGAATTAGTCCGGAGCCGGCGCCGTATAAGTGTCTGGGTTCAGGGCTCTCAGTCACACAAAGGCCAATGCACTGCCTCATACACAGTTTTGTTCTGATCAATAATTTCCTCATCACAATCGGTTTACAGGGACCGGTGTGCATGGGCCTATTGCCCGCACAGATAAAAAAGGAAACACAGCTGTCAGAACAAACAAATCGCAGCAGCTGGCTATTCAAGCAAGGCAACAATATCAATGAAAAGAATCTTAATAAATGCCACCCAGGCCGAAGAGCTCAGGGTGGCGATGGTCAATGGCCAACAACTTTACGACCTCGATATCGAAGTACCCTCTCGAGACCAGAAGAAGTCAAATATATACAAGGGTAAAATAGCCCGGGTCGAACCCAGCCTCGAGGCTGCTTTCGTTAATTACGGCGCCGAACGTCACGGGTTTCTTCCATTCAAGGAAATCGCCAAGCAATACTATGGCGATGCACCGCGGGACAATAACGGCAAACCCATTCTTAAAGACGCGCTCAAAGTAGACCAGGAGATCATCGTCCAGGTCGAAAAAGAAGAGCGCGGCAACAAGGGCGCCGCGTTAACTAGTTTTATCAGTCTGGCCGGCAGGTTCCTGGTTGCAATGCCGCAAAACCCACGCGCCGGCGGAGTATCCCGGCGAATCGAGGGCGAAGACCGTGACGAGCTTAAAAAAACGCTTTCAGAATTGACAATGCCGGAGGGCATGGGCGTCATCGTACGGACTGCCGGCGTTGGTCGCTCCACCGAGGAAATGCAGTGGGATCTTGATTATCTGACCCAGGTCTGGACTGCAATCGAAAAGGCAGCTGGAGAAAAATCTGCGCCGTTTCTGATTTACCAGGAGTCAGATATCGTCATTCGGGCTTTACGCGATCACTACCGAAACGATATCGGAGAAATACTCATCGACTCCAGGCAGGCCTATCAACAGGCCCACGATTTCATGTCAATGGTAATGCCAGGTTCGATTAACAAGCTCAAACTGTTCGAAGACAAGTTGCCGCTGTTCAACCGTTTCCAAATCGAGAACCAGATCGAATCCGCTTTTGCCAGGGAAGTCAGATTACCATCTGGCGGCGCTATCGTAGTCGATCATACCGAGGCTTTAATTTCGATTGACGTTAACTCTGCCCGTGCCACCCGGGGCGGCGATATTGAAGAAACCGCGAAGCAGACCAATCTCGAGGCGGCCGATGAAATCGCACGCCAACTGAGAATTCGTGATCTGGGAGGCCTTATCGTGATTGATTTCATCGATATGATGCAGAATCGTAATCAGCGCGAGGTAGAAAGCCGGTTACGCAACGCGGTCTACGATGATCGTGCACGTGTACAGATTGGGCGCATTTCGCGCTTTGGATTGCTTGAAATGTCACGTCAAAGACTGAGACCCTCACTGGAGGAGTCGAGCCAGATCGTCTGCCCCCGGTGCAGTGGTCAGGGCACGATACGTGATGTCGAATCGCTTTCGCTGGCTGTATTACGCCTGCTGGAAGAGGAGTCCCTCAAGGATAACACCGGTAAGATTCTTGCCAAGATGCCGGTCGAATGTGCGACCTATCTGCTCAATGAGAAGCGTGAAAAGATTGATAGTCTCGAGCAGCGACGCGAAGTGCATATCGTGGTTATTCCGGATCCAAGACTTGAGACGCCGCATTACGAAATCGAACGCGTCAAGGATAACGACACGCATCGTCACGAATCAAACTATAAAAAGTCTTACGAGATGACCACGCCCGAACAACCGGTCGACCTCGTCGAGATGGCGAGCAGTAATATCTCCACCCCGGAAGCTGCAGCCGTACAAAGTATAACGCCCCCTACGCCAAGACCCGCAGCGCCTCCCCCTGTTAAAACTTCCTCTGGCGAGAGCGGCTTTCTTGGCAAGATTGTCAATCTGCTGACTGGTAGTGGTGATAAACCCGCGGAGCCTGTCGAAGAAACGCCGGCAAAAACTGCTACCCGTCCGGCTCAGAGCGGAAATCGGGGTCGCCGGGGTAAGTACCGCGGTGGACAAAATCGGCAGCGTAGTAATGCATCGGCAACAAACAAGGGTGCAGGCGAGAAAGCCAAGGATCAAAGTGAAACCGAAAAATCCGCAGCCGCAGAAGCCAAACGCACTAACCAGCCACGCACGGGTCGCTCACGCAGTGGAAATCGCGGTGGAAATCGAGGCAATCGGGCTCGTCAAAAGGATCAGCAGGCGTCATCTGAAAAAACTCCTGTCGCGGACGGCAAGCATCAGTCACAAACCCGCTCGGAACAAGATGGCAATCGTCACCCGCGACAAAAGCCTGACGTGGATGGAAATCAAAATCAGACTGCTAAATCCGAGGAAACTGGAAAGGTCGAAGCGGGCAAGACCAAGGCTCGAAAAGCACCTGCCAAAAGCAGTCGCAAACCTAAAAAGGCTGAGGCAACCGATTCGAGTCTGCCCGGGCAATCCGAAAAGACAACGGACGCTAAGCCTGCAACCACAAAAAAAGCGGCTACCGGCACAACGAAATCCCATACTGCCCGAAATGGGGAAAAAGCAGACTCTGCAGCATCCGAACAGAAAGCGGAAAGCAAGCCGACCTCAGGGGTTGAAACCTCGGAGTCAAAGTCTGGCGTGGATTCCTCGGCACACAATGCCGCTCCATCCAGTTCAACGGCTGTCGGGCAGGATTCGTAAAACGACAACTCACCCTTGCTGGCCGTGGCCGGGGTGAGGCGTTAACTATTTCTTGAGTTCCTTGAGGATTTCGTCGGTGATATTGACTGCATCGCTGGCGTAGGCAATGCTTGCGTCAGTAAATATGAAGTCGTACCCATTCTTGTTGCCATAATCCTGGATAACCGTTTTTATCGAAACCTGCACCTTCTGTAATAATTCTCTTTGCTTTGCCTGCAAGTCTTCTTTCAGCGACTGTTGTTCAAATTGAAAACGCCGCTTGTTCTGGATTATGTTGTCCTCGGCCTTTTTTTTCTGTTCGTCACTCATTACCGCACTATCGGTTTTATAGGTTTTTTCCATTTGCTGGATTTCCTGTGCAAGTTTTCGCAGGCTCTGCTCGCGGTCGCCAAACTGGCTCTGCAATTCGGCATTGGCCTCTATCGCTTGCGGCGACTGTTCAAGCAGTACCTTGGAGTTGATGAATGCCGTTTTTCCGGCTGCGTTCAGGCCGACGCTGACCAGCGTCAGTAAAAGAAATGCTGTAATTTTCATGTATAGATGTCTCTTATTAGTTAATCGTTGATTCCTGATCTTGCAACCTTTGCTGGAGCAGTTTCTCGATATTCTTGGTGTCCTCGAATAGCTTCTTGATGGTATCCGGAGAATACGGATTGCCGATGTCTCCTGGATTATCAGTTTTTTTAGCGGTTGAGCCTGTTTCTTCCGTCTCGTTTTCTTCGGGTGGAAGTTTTACCGACTGAATCACGTTTGCATTGGGATCGAAACCCTTGAGTGTAAACTCGACGCCATCAGGGGGTGGCTCAGTTGTAAACTGGACATTTCCATCGGCATCGTACCATTTATAAAATACATCCTTGCCGTCAAGATCTTCATCTGAACCAGCCTGGATTGAATTGCCTGAGAATTTAGGCAAATCAGGCATCGAGAAGTTCGGCATCGACAGATCCGGAAAACTTAAATCCGAAAAACTCACCATGGTATCTCCGTTATCGTCCTTTAGAATCGTAAAGGGCAACAGCAGCGCGATGAATAATACTGCAATCATAATCTTCGTGAATAGCTTCATCTGGATTTCCAAATCCGTAAAGTAATGCGAAGAGTATAGCTTTTTAACCTCGAATTTCAGTTATGCCGTGCATATAAGGCAGCAGTATCTCTGGAATCCTGACACTGCCGTCGGCTTGCTGGTAGTTTTCCATGATGGCAATCAGGGTCCGGCCCACTGCGAGTCCGGATCCATTCAGGGTATGGACCAGTTCGGGTTTGCCAGTTTCCGGATTGCGCCAGCGTGCTTTCATTCGGCGTGCCTGGAAATCAGTCATATTGCTGCACGAAGAAATTTCGCGATAAGCATCCTGACCGGGTAGCCAGACTTCCAGATCGTAAGTCTTGGTCGACGCAAAACCCAGGTCGCCACCACAGAGGATAACCTTGCGATAGGCAAGCCCCAGTAATTTCAGGATCGTTTCGGCATGCCCGGTTAACTCTTCGAGGGCATCCATCGATTTTTCGGGTTCTACAATCTGCACCAATTCTACTTTCTCGAACTGGTGCTGGCGGATCATACCGCGCGTATCTTTACCATAAGAGCCTGCCTCGGAGCGGAAACACGGTGTATGGGCAACAAATTTTAGCGGTAGCTCTTTTGGCTCCACGATACTGTCGGCGACAAAATTCGTCACCGGCACCTCGGCCGTTGGTATCAGGTAGAGGTTGTGATTTTCAGCATCAATATGGAACAGGTCTTCCTTGAACTTGGGTAGCTGGCCGGTGCCGATCAGTGTTTGCTCGTTAACCAGGTAGGGCGCGTACGCTTCGACGTAACCGTGTTCGAGTACATGCTGGTTTATCATAAACTGTATCAGGGCGCGGTGCAGCGTGACCAGAGGCCCTGTCATGGTCACGAATCTCGAGCCCGCAAGTTTGGCCGCCCGTTCGAAGTCCATACCACCCATGGCTTGACCCAGTTCAATATGGTCTTTGGGTTCAAAATCAAATTGCGGTTGCTCACCCCACTGCAGTATTTCGGTATTATCGGCCTCGCTATCTCCCGCTGGTACGGAATCGTGGGGTAGATTTGGAATACCCAGTAACAGGCTATCGAGCTCATTCTGCAGCGTGCTTAATTCTGTTTCAGCTGCCTTTAACTGGTCGCCCAGTTCTGCCACTTCATCGAGCAGGGGCTGGATGTCATCACCTTTCGATTTTGCTTCGCCGATCGCTTTGGAGCGGCTGTTGCGTTCACTCTGCAGATTTTGAGTGGACACCTGCAGGGATTTGCGGCGTTCCTCGAGTTCGCTGAAGGCAGCCACGTCAAAAGTAAAATTCTTTACTTTCAGTTTTTCGACGACGCGGTCGAGATCGGTACGTAGTAATTTTGAATCAAGCATTTCTAGATTATTTGTTTTGCAACGAAAAGGCCCGCCCAGGCGCCGAGAATACACAGTATCACGCTAAATAGAACATAGATGATGGCTTTAAACATCGCCTCGTTTCCCGCGAGCTGCAGCGTGTCCATGGCGAAGGTCGAAAAAGTCGTGAACGAACCGAGGAATCCGGCCAGCAGACCGATTCTGATTTCTTCGCTGACGTGAAAACGATGCACCAGCAGTACCGATAAAAACCCCATTACCAGCGATCCCAGCAGGTTAACCATCAGCGTCCCATACGGGAATCCCTGTCCGAGCCATTGGTAGGTCGATGCCGACATCCAGTAACGAGAGACGGCACCGAGCGAACCGCCCGCAGCGATTGCGAGGTAGATAGACATTTCAGGTTTGAATTAAAATACGATATTGTACCAGCCATCTGGAAAGATGCACCCGCAACGGCACGAATAAAGCGTCCAGGCCATTTTTATTATTTCTTTGACCAAATCAGAATCTATCAAAAAGATCGGGCTTGAACTGGGATTCCAGCAGGTCGGTATTACCGATGCCCATCTCGATCCGCATCATCGACACTATGCAGAATGGATTGCGCGTAACTATCACGGTGAGATGGGCTATATGGCACGTAACGTACACAAGCGCCTGCACCCATCCGAATTGGTCGCGGATACATTGTCGGTGATCTGTGTCCGTCTCGACTACCTGGTCGATGAGGCGCGAAACCCGCTCGACCTGCTTGATCACCCTTACCTGGCATACGTTTCCCGATATGCACTCGGTCGTGATTACCACAAGCTGATGCGCAAGCGCCTGCAGAAATTTGCCGACCGAATAAAACAGGCCCATGGCAGTATGGGGTATCGCGTGTTTACCGACAGCGCCCCGGTTCTCGAGAAAGCACTCGCGACCAAGGCTGGGATCGGTTGGCAGGGAAAACACAGCAATATCCTGCATCGCGAGCATGGTTCCTGGTTTTTTCTGGGTGAAATCTATACTGATATGGTGCTCGAAATCGATGATCCGATCGACAATCATTGCGGCCGCTGCACCAGTTGCATTGACGTCTGTCCGACCGCGGCGATAGTTGAGCCCTACTGGGTAGATGCAAGACGCTGTATTTCCTATCTGACCATCGAGCATCGTTCTGAAATCCCGGTGGAATTTCGCCAGGCGATTGGTAATCGAATATATGGTTGCGATGATTGCCAGCTGGTGTGTCCCTGGAATCGCTTTGCAAAATATACCGGCGAAATCGATTTTCAGCCACGCCACGGGCTCGACCATATTTCCCTGATGGATTGTTATCGTTGGTCAGAGGCCGACTTCATGCATAAAATGGAAGGTTCGGCAATTCGACGTATCGGCTACCAATGCTGGTTGCGTAATATAGTGATTGCGCTTGGAAACGCCGCCCGGGACCCACATATAGAATCGATACTAAAGCAGGATTATGCTCAACACAGTGGTTTCTTACAGCACCACCTTGACTGGGCGATTCAACAACAGCAGGGCAAATCGCAATGAAGCAGTGGCAAGAATTCGAAAGTAAGCAGAGTAGCGCGCAAGCCGCTAACGATTTCATCTGCGCCGTTGACGAAATCGGATTGATCATGGTCAGTGGTGCGGATGCGACTGACTTCCTGCAAAACCAGCTCAGCAACGATATCAACCTGATTGATGAATCCCGTTACCAGTTGAGTTCCTATTCGACACCCAAGGGCAGGATGCTGGGAGTATTTCGAGTAATTCGGGTCAGCAACGGTTACCTGCTGCTGACGACCGCGTCAATAGTGGTACCGTTACTCGAGCATCTCTACAAATACATCGTACAGTCACAGGTGACGCTGGCCGATGCCAGCAATTATTTTGCCCGTTTTGCGGTGCAAACAGGAAACCCGGAAAATGTCGGGAAAACATCGACACCGGGCGGGCCGGGTACCGTAATGCAAACCGAGAGTATGATTACATTGCAGCTTGAGCCGCTCGGGTCCCAGCGTCGATTCCTGCTGATGTTCCTGTCTGCCGATGAGGCAATTGATTTCTGGGAAAGCCTGGCCGGGAGTTTACAGGTTGCCGGATACTCGTCCTGGCATCTGTCCGAGATCAAGGCGGGGATTCCAGTGATTTACCCTGCAACGGCCGGGGAATTTGTGCTACAAATGACGAATCTCGGTGCTCTGGGCGGTGTCAGTTTCGATAAAGGCTGCTATCCCGGCCAGGAAATTGTCGCGCGCATGCAGTATCTCGGAAAACTCAAACGGCGCATGTTCCTGGCTCGCATCGAGACTGATACGCTGCCGGCTCCAGGTGATGACCTGGTCACGCCGGGCAAGACCGTTGCTGACGGCAGCGGCAAGGTCGTCGATGCCGAGTTCGACCTGGATGGAAATTGTCATTGTCTTTACATCGCACAAATTTCAAAAGCGGAGTCCGGCAGCCTGCAGCTGTTGAAACAGCCTGGATCCAGAATCGATAACGTCGATTTGCCTTACGTGCTCGAGATTTAGCATTTATCCGGCTGTGAAATCAAAATTGACTTCTATACTCGAGAGTACCTGATTCAAGCCTCCGAGAAACGATGAGCATCACCGCGGAATCCATTATTGACGATCTGGAAAACGATCGTTTACCTCTACCTACTTTACCCGAAGTCGCGCTCAAGGTTCGCGAAACAGCCGAAGACGACAAGGCTTCGATAAACGATGTTGCCAAGATCATCGAAACAGATGCAGCGCTTTCGGCGCGTATTGTCCAGGTCGGCAACTCGGCGCTTTATCGAGGCATCAGTCCAGCCGAGACCGTCCAGGCTGCTACCATGCGCATGGGCCTGGATACGGTACGTACACTTACAACCAGCCTGGTCATGAAACAACTGTTCCAGGCCACCCACCCGGTGGTTGATTTTCACCTGCGTAAAGCCTGGAAGCTGAGCACCGATGTTGCGGCCCTGAGCGCAATGATCGCCAAGAGTTCGTCATCACTGGAAGCGGATAGCGCCCTGCTGGCGGGATTAACCCACTCGATCGGCCTCTCCCCGATCCTGGTAAAGGCTGAAAGCGATCCTGCTTTACTGAACAATGCAGAGGCGCTCGAACAATTGTTGTTTGACCTGTATCCCATGGTCGGTAGCCAGATCTTAAAGCGGTGGAATTTCAGCAATGCGCTGATTAAAGTACCCGCCGAGCACCTGATTCTTCAGCGTAATGGAGACAAAGGCAAGGCAGACTATGTCGATGTCGTACAGGTCGCGCTGCTGCAGACCCTCGGGGACGATACTCATCCCCTGAAGGGTACAGACCTGAGCCAGGTTTCCGCGTTCGAGCGCCTGGGTATGAGCACTGATATCGATGAAATCGATATCAGTGGCGGTGTCATCGAGGTCGAAGAAATCAAGGTCGCCATTCGCTAAGCAGCATCGATCTGGCTTAACATCGCCTCCGGATCACGGTAGTTCAGTCCAATGTGTTGAAGTACTCCGGCTTTTACTAGCGCGAGGCTCGGAAAGTTGTTTATCCCCATTGACCGTGCGCTCTGAATTTCAACCAGCAATGCCTGCTGGGTTGACTCGGATACCAGGCTTTGCGCAAATCGCTCAACGTCGAGACCGATATCTGCCGCCAGTTCAATCAGAGTGCTGTTATCCGATGGATTTTTAGCCTGCAGGTAATAGGCCTGTTGAATTCGTCCGGTCATCGCCTCGTCATACTCGTCGCCCTGTTCGCGGGCCGCGATAACTGCACGATTGGCGGGATAGGTCGAGCGCCTTGGTGAACACTCGCTCCAGAATCCGTGGTTAAAGCGAGTGCCGGGGATGGTTTGCTCGATTCGGTGCCAGGTTTGCTGCAGCATCGTGGCCATTGCCGCAGGCATCGGTTCGTCCGAATCGGGTGCCAGGCCACCGACGATGCGACGAATGTGCATGTGTCCGGCGACGGCGTCAAATATTACCCGGCGCGTGGGTTCGAAGCCCCAGCACCAGCTGCACATCGGGTCATGTACGTAGATCAGGGTTTCCTGCATGACGTTATGCCTCATCTCCGATTAACTGTCGCATGATGGTTTCACAGGTTTCAATGGTGTCGATTCCGGCCACGCTTTTACCCGCCTGCCAGTAGTCTTTCTCACCTTTTTCATCCAGCGAAGAGTGTTTCAACTGCCAGATCGACTTTAAACCATAGAACATACGCATCCAGTGCTTGGTTTTGTTACCTGACAGCATCCAGCGGGAAAACCAGCCGAGGCCGGTTCCACTGCGTTTGATAAAATCGGTGTTGATGACCGACACCGGGATTCCGGTTACCCGTTCCGATAATACAATGTCTGACTCCACGGCAGAGAGCACCGCCTGCTTATAGGCATCGCTGGCACGACATTCAGTACTCGCGATAAAGCGTGTGCCGAGCTGACAGGCAGAATAACCCGTATCCAGCGCCTCCCAGAAATCCCGCGACTCGCCAATGCCACCTGCACATACCAGTGGAATGCCGAGCCCATGCAGTTCCTCGTAGATCTGCTGCATCGATTGCGGGCCCGCGTGACCGCCGGCACGATTGTTCACGCAAATCAATCCGTCGACGCCATTATCGAGGCCGATTTTCGCCCATTTCAACTCGGTAACATCGTGATAAACAAGACCTCCCGCGGCATGCACCCGTTCGGCCACCCAGCCCGGCTTTCCAAGGGAAGTCACAAAAAATCGTATGCCCTCTTCGAGTGCGATATCTATCCATTCCGACATGCGCTGATGATATTTCTTTGATGATTTCTCGATTAGCGCATTCATGCCGATGGGTTTATCCGTTAGCTCCTGCATCAATCGGATGCCCTCGCGGTATTCATGGCCGTGAACGTATGTCAAAGATATCGGCTGTAAAATACCGATACCGCCGGCTTCCGAGACAGCGGCTGTCAATTCAGGATTGCTACAGGGATACATGGCGCCACCAATTACCGGGTAACGGATGCCGACTTGCTGACAAAATGCGGCTGCTGCTGAGGATAGATCTCGGCTCATGTCGTCTCGTTTCCAATTAACCAGGTCGCTCGCACCCGTGTGACGGTCTCTCCACTTTGATCCCGCAGTATTGCCTCGACCTGGCACGGGGTATTGTCTGCCAGCGACTCGGGTAACTGAAACTCGGCAATGGCGGTTATCTTGCCGCGTGACTTTTTGATGTACTCCGCGTGGATATCGAGCACGATACCACGCATGTTAGCAGAAATGGTCGACAGTACTGCCAGGCCGGTTGCAATCTCACCGAGATTGACCAGAGCAATCGCGTGTAATGAATGCAGATGATTGCGAACCCTGCGCTTGTCCCTCAGGCTCACCCGGGCGTAGCCTGGCCGTATCTCTTCGACATAAGCACTGATCGTGCCGCTATAGGGCGCTACCCAACCGAGTGCAAGGCTGAATAAACGACGGCCGAATGGCAGTCCTTCGAGACGGGACCACCACTTGAGAACCGTCGCCTGATTTGCGCTGGATTTGATCTGTGTCATCGAAACGGGAGGCTTACTTGTGCGGCCTGATATTATGCGCTATTAATGAACCCATGGAAAATAAGGACCGGGAAAAACTGATTGCCGCTTTCGACCACATGGTGGAAAACGTCAGTGCAGCAATTCATGAAGCCGAAGAAGCCATCGCCCCGACGGTTGAGGAAATGGTACACAATTCGCAGGTACTGGCGCGCGAACTGTTTGCCCTGACCCAGGAGGAAGCAGAAAGCCTGGGTGACACGCTGAAACGCGACATGCAGAAAGCCAACAAAACCCTGAACCAGCAGGGCAAGGAACTCAAGGATTGGTTGAGCTTCGATTTAACGGTGGTCGAAGATCGTTTCATTGAAATGATTGCGCGTGCGGCGGATAAAACCTGGCTCGATTTCCGGGCTTTTGAAAATGAGGATCACCAGGCAAGCATTTATCGAAGCGGTGAAATCTGCAGCGCCGGTACGTTGTGTTGCAGGAACTGTGACAATAACATTACCCTACCCCAGACCGGCCAGATTCCGCGCTGCCCGGAATGCGACCAGGAAGAATTCTTTCGGGTTGTCAGCTAGCTGCCTGCAGCGATCAGGCTGGCATTACCGCCGGCAGCGGTCGTATCAATACACAGGTGACGCTCGACGATGAGACGGTCAAGCTCATCAACACCACAAATCAGCGGAATCAGCTTACCGTTTCTGTCCGCCAGGGCGATTCGGTAAGCGCGCAGTTGCTCAGCCCGGGCCCGCGACATTACGGCATCGATACCGTCTAGCATTCTCAGCGTCGCGGCTTCGACCGATCCATCGATTCCCACTGCCATTCCGAACTGCTGCAGGCGTTGTGCCAGTTGAGTGGCCTGTTCGGCCACGATGACGATTGCGTTCTGCTGTGCCAGTGCCGCGACTGCCTGCAGCAACGCATCGCCGCGTGTTGGTCCCAGGCACAGTACGACCCCGCGAGGATGCATCGATAACTGATTGGTCTCGCCTGTTGGCCCTGGCATCGTGTAAATTTCGATAATCGATTTAACCTCTTGCGGAAGTCCCTCGTCACGGGCTAGCCGTCGTAATTGGCCGAGGTCAGGATTCGAATCCGGGACATTGAAGCTGGATATTTTCGAAACCAGTTTCTGCAAGCTTGCAGCGTCGACCGACGCCTCATCGGTGCTGCTGTTTGGCAGACTTGTCTCGGCAACGAAACGTTGTAGATACCAGGGACCCCCGGCTTTAGGGCCGGTTCCGGAGAGGCCTTCACCACCAAACGGCTGGGTGCCTACCACGGCTCCAATCTGGTTACGGTTCACATATACATTACCGGCTTTTATGCGCCTGACGATTTGCTCGACTCGCGAATCTACCCGGGTATGAATACCAAAGGTCAATCCATAACCCTGTTCATTTATGGTGCTGACTACCTTATCTATATCGCTGGCCGCAAAGCGAGCGACATGCAACACAGGCCCAAAGATTTCTTCCTCGAGTTGCTCTATACCATCCAGCTGGATCACAGTCGGGGCTACGAACAGGCCTTCTTCCGGTACCGCTATCGATTTGAGTACCCTTCCCTGTTGCGCCATGGAGCGGCAATGTGATTCAATTTTTTGCTTTGCAGCCTCGTCAATTACCGGCCCGATATCCGTCGCCAGGTACCATGGATTCCCGACCTCCAGCTCGTCCAATGCGCCAAATAGCATTTCCAGGACTTTATCCGCGATATCCTCCTGCAGGTAAAGCATGCGCAATGCCGAGCAGCGCTGCCCAGCGCTCTGGAAGGCCGACGCAAGGACGTCGCGGATCACCTGCTCGGGCAACGCGGTCGAGTCGACAATCATCGCGTTCAAACCACCGGTCTCGGCGATCAGGGGTGCCGTCACCGGTAAATGCTGGGCCATGCTGCGATTAATGTGCGTCGCGGTTGCCGTCGAACCCGTAAAACAGATACCGGCGATGCGAGCATCGGCGCTAAGCGCTGCCCCGACGATTGCACCTGTGCCCGGCAGCAGCTGAAAGGCCGCGGGTGGAATTCCGGCCTGGTGTATCAGTTTTCCTGCAAACGCTGCAATCAGGCTGGTCTGCTCGGCGGGCTTGGCAATAACGCAGTTTCCGGCAGCCAGCGCGGCAAACACCTGGCCACTGAAGATCGCCAATGGGAAATTCCACGGTGAAATACAAACCATAACGCCACGCGCAACCAGGGAGCTATCCAGCGACTCGAGTTGCGCCGCGTAGTAGCGCGCGAAATCGACCGCCTCGCGCACCTCACCCACGGCATCGAGCCAGGATTTACCGGCCTCCCGTGCCAGCAAGGCGAAGAGTTCAGGTGCGTTTTGCTCGTACAGGTCGGCGACACGTTGCAGACACCGGGCGCGATCCTCCCTGGTGGAACCTGACCACTCGTCAAAACTTTCGAGCGCGCTCTGAATTGACCGATCGACTGTTTCGAGGCTCGCATCGATGACTTCTCCAACCCGGTCTTCGGGATCTGCAGGATTGAAAACCTCCCGTGCGACTTTCTCTTGTGTTATTGGCGCACTCGTCAGCGGTTCCGCCTGCCAGGTTGTTGTACTCAGGGTTTCACGTGACTGGTTAATTTCGTGCAGGCAATTCAGGTCGGTAATGTCCCAGCCCCGGGAATTAAGGCGCGCGCTGCCGTAAAGCGCCGCGGGCAAACAGATCCCGGGATTCGACAGTTGTTCTAGCTTCGATATCTGATCGATCGGATCGCTTGCTATGGATTCCGGGGAAATGCTGGTATCGACAATCTGGTTGACAAACGAACTGTTGGCGCCGTTCTCGAGCAGTCGACGAACCAGGTAGGCCAGTAAATCCTGGTGTTCGCCCACCGGTGCGTAGATACGGCAGTGTGCACCATGCTTTTGATGCACGTGTTCGTGCAATGACTCGCCCATGCCGTGCAGTCTCTGAAACTCGTAATCGTGCTGACCCCCCGCAAGGTTTAACACCGCGGCCACCGAATGTGCATTGTGCGTCGCAAACTGCGGATAGATTCGATCGGTCATGGTCAACAGTTTCCTGGCGCAGGCAAGGTAGGAAATATCGGTATTTACCTTGCGCGTGAATACCGGGTAATCGGAAAGTCCGAGTACCTGCGCGCGCTTGATTTCGGTATCCCAGTAGGCGCCTTTTACCAGCCGGACCATGATCTTGCGATCGAGGCGTTTGGCCAGGGCATAGAGCCAGTCCAGCATTGGCACGGCGCGTTTACCAAATGCCTGCACGACAACCCCGAAACCCTGCCAGTCCTGCAACGCGGGATTGGTTAGGACGGCCTCGATGACATCGAGCGAAATATCGAGTCGATCTGCCTCTTCCGCGTCGATATTGAAACCCATGTTGGCCGAACAGGCGAGCATGGCCAGGGATTCAACCCTTGGCACCAGTTCATTGATAACCCGGAGATACTGGCCTATTTCATAACGCGGGTGCAGTGCCGAGAGCTTGACCGATATGCCCGGGTTGTCACGGGTGCTTTGATGTCTGCAATCTTTTGCCAGGGCCGTGATCGCGTCCGAGTAGGCCAGGTGGTAGTGGCGTGCATCCGCCTCGGTGCGGGCGGCTTCACCGAGCATGTCGTATGAATAGGTGTATCCCTGTTGCTCGAGTTCCCTGGCTCGTTTTCTCGCCTTGTTGATGTTGGTACCGAGCACAAAATGTCTGCCAAGTTCTTTCATCGCCTGGGCTACCGCCGTGCGTACCAGGGGTTCACCAAGACGTTTTATCAGGCCATGCAAGGTTAAGCGTATACCCTGTTCATCTTCAGGGGCGACAATTTTACCGGTAAGCATCAGCGCCCAGGTAGAGGCATTGACCAGCGGCGACCCCGAATGACCCAGGTGTTCACCCCAGTTGCCCGGAGAAATTTTATCCTCGATCAACTCGTCAATGGTCTGTGCGTCGGGCACTCGCAACAGTGCCTCGGCGAGACACATCAGGGCCACCCCTTCCCGCGTTGACAAGCCATATTCAGCGAGAAAGTTTTCCATCATGCTGGGACTGCTGTCCGCGCGGACCTTCGTTATCAAGTCTGCAGCCATTTCGCTGATGGCCTTGCGTTCTGCCGCTTCGAAGCCAGCCTCTGCAACCAGGTCAGTAATTATTTCATCTTCGCTCCCGAGGTAATTTTCACGGATCTTGCAACGTAGCTTGTCGGCTGAAATGGGTGGGATGACAGACTGGTCAGCAGGCATGTATATTTTCCGTGGTAGTAGATAAAATTTCTCGACGCCGGACTCTAATATAGAGTCAAACCGGTTCCGATAAAAGGTTTACAATGCCAACAATAACATCAAAAGGGCTGCGGTAATGAACAGGTGGTACAAACGACTATTCAAACGTGTCGATGAGAAAGCCGGACTGGGCAAGCTGAAAATCAGTGAACAAACATTTTCAGAAAACTACCAGGGTGATTTCTCGGTAGACGATGCGATGGTCGACCTGCCCGTTCTGGCAACGATAAATATTCGCAACCGGGCACAGGCCAGGCTGGTGAAAATCTCCAGGGATCCCAGGAATTACTCGATCAAGCTATACACGCTGAAAGACACTATTCCCCTGTCGCAATCGATGCCGATATTCGAGTCCATGGGTCTGCTGGTACTGATTGGTCGACCCTATCGTATAAAGCTCGGTAATCGAAACTACTGGATTAATCATTTTACGCTCGAACGCGGCGATAATATCTGCGACGTCGATCCTGAAAAAATACCACGCTACTTCATGGAACTGTTCGACAGTATCTGGCGATCGCAAAGCGAAAACGACGATTTTAACCATTTATTGTTCACGGCCTGTATCAAGGCCAGGAATATCCAGATATTACGAGCCTACACCGCGTACCTGCAACAAATCCGGTTTCCGCACAGCCGCGAATACATTATCGAGACGTTGAATAGCTATCCCGATATCACCTTGCTGCTGGTCAGGAGCTTCATGCGCAAGTTCGATCCGGATAAAATCGACAGCGGTTCGCATCTCGAGTTATTCGCTGAAATCGAATCTAAGCTGAATGATATCGAATCCCTGGATCACGACCTTATCTACAAGCGCATGCTCAACCTGGTTGATGCGACGGTACGCACTAACTATTTTCAGAAAATCCCGGGTGATTCCGGGCACCTGAGCTTCAAACTTGATTCGCTTCGAATCGAGCAGCTGCCAAAACCGAGCCCGCTGGTCGAGATCTATGTTTATGCCCCGCGGTTCGAGGGAATCCATTTACGTGGCGGGCGTGTTGCACGTGGCGGGATACGCTGGTCGGACCGACGCGAAGACTACCGCACCGAGGTGCTGGGTTTGATGAAGGCACAAATGGTGAAAAATGCGGTTATCGTCCCGGCGGGCTCAAAGGGTGGATTTATCACCAAACAGGTCGCCCATTTACCCGCTGGGGAAGTTTATGGTGAGGTGCAGGCCTGTTACTCGCTGTATATTAATGCCCTGTTAGAACTGACAGATAACCGGATCGATGATGAAATCAGGCAACCCGAGCGCACCCGGGTTCACGATGACGCTGATCCCTACCTGGTGGTTGCGGCCGATAAGGGCACGGCGGCATTTTCAGATGTTGCCAATAGTATCTCCCACCAACACGGTTTCTGGCTGGATGACGCGTTTGCGTCGGGTGGTTCACAAGGTTACGACCACAAGAAGATGGGCATCACCGCGCGCGGTGCCTGGGAATCGGTAAAGCGCCATTTTCGTGTCCTCGGCCGGGATATTCAGCGAGAACCGTTCACCATTGTCGGTATCGGTGACATGTCGGGAGACGTGTTTGGTAACGGCATGCTGCTGTCGCCCTGTATCAAGCTGGTAGCGGCGTTTAACCATATGCACATATTTATTGATCCCAATCCCGATGTCAGGAAGAGTTATAAGGAACGGGAACGGCTATTCGGCATGCATCGTTCAAGCTGGCATGACTACAACAAGGAACTGATCAGTAAGGGTGGCGGCATTTTTCTACGCTCGGCAAAGCGCATCAATCTCAGTGCCGAGATCAAGCAACTCATCGGGTGCAAGCAAGATCACCTGACCCCGAACGAACTGATCGTATATATTCTCAAGGCCCATGTAGACCTGATCTGGAATGGTGGGATTGGCACTTACATCAAGGCGGCCACCGAATCCGATAGCGATGTCTCCGACAAGAGTAACGATGCGATTCGCATCAATGGTAGACAGGTGCGAGCCAGGGCCATCGGTGAGGGTGGTAACCTCGGGGTTACCCAGCGTGGTCGCATCGAGTATGCGCAGGCGGGTGGCCTTATCTATACCGATTCAATCGACAACTCGGCGGGCGTCAATTGTTCGGACAAGGAAGTCAATATCAAGATCCTGTTGTCACAGTTGGTCAAATCCGGGCGTTTGAGCAGTGAACAACGCAACCAGTTGCTGGTTGAAATGACCGATGAAGTTGCGCAGAAATGCCTGTTTAACAACTATCGCCAGACGCAGATCATCGACAGCATCGAGCAGCATGCAGCGCTTAATATGTATCAGCACGCGCGCTTCATGCGTCACCTCGAGGCCGAGAAGATATTAAACCGTCGGCTGGAACATCTTCCCAGTGATAAGCAGATTACCGATCGTATTGCCAAGAACCGGGGATTGACGCGTCCCGAGCTATCGATATTACTCTCCTATAGCAAGTTAACCTATAAGAACGCCCTGCTCGGAGCATCCTCGCTGACGGAAGACTGTTATGATCCCCTCCTGTTAGGCTACTTCCCACGCCTGATCCGGAAACGATTCGCCGATGAAATTCGCAAACATCCACTGCGCAAGGAAATTATTGCGACAATACTGAGTAACCAGATTGCCAACAACATCGGTATCGGTTTTGGTTCCCGTATTCGCGAAGAGACCGGTGCTACGATTGAAGATATCGCCAAGGCCTACGTGGTCTGCGTCGAAGTTTTCGACCTGTACGATACCTGGAGAAAGCTGGAGAAGCTCGACAATGTCGTCCACGAAAAGGACAGGTATGATTGTTTCCAGGATGTCAGTGGATTGCTGGAGCGTTCGATAAGCTGGTTACTGCGTAATCAGCCTTCGGATTTCGACGTCAACGAAGTAATCGAAAGTTACAAGGCCGACACGGTTATTCTGCGAGACGTCATTTCGAGCGTCATCGTTGGCCAGTCACGCAAGAATTATCTGGCTAACAAGCGTCGTTTTGTCAAATACAGGCTGCCTAAAGCACTGGCACACGAGCTGGTGGATAAAACAACGCTGGCTTCCGCTTTTGATATCATCGAAATCAAAACCAAGCTGCAAACCGAAACCGAAAACGTGGCGCGAATGTTTTATGCGTTATCGGAACGCCTGCAGTTGCACTGGATCAGGGATGCAATATCTACAACGATCGTTCGCACGCACTGGAATCATCTCGCGATCCTCAATTTACGTAATGACTTACACGCCAATCAGCATAATCTGACCGAATTGATTTTACAGATGGTCGGAAACAAGCGTCACGTCAATAAGGCGATGGCTATCTGGGAGCAACAGAATACCGACGCATTGCAGCGTTATGACAGTATTCTCAATGAATTCAGCGCGATGCGAAGCTGCGATTTCCCAACCATTAGCGTCTCGGTTTCAGAGGTACGCCGGCTGGTACAGCTCGGTAAGAGGCAACCCGTGTTGCAGGATGAAACGAGTTGATCCCGGTTCTGCGGACGATGGGTGTAATACGTTGGAGTATCTAAATTGAAGATAGAAGTTTTTTAAATTATTTTATATTACATATACTTAAGAAAACTACTTAAAGTAAATTATTGGACTCAATATAACACTTATTGTTGATTTTTTATCCTGTCACCGTTTCTCCGGGCCTGTTTAGTGAAAATAAATAGCCAAACTGATAGATAATAAATCGAACCTCTACTTAAGACCTCACTTTCTTTTCAGCCACAGCATCCGATAGTAAACTCGCGCCATGAGCCGTTTCAGGGAAAAGTTTGATCACCAGATATGGCGGGTCGTTGCAGCGATTCCACCCGGACACGTTATGGGCTACGGGGAAGTAGCCAGGGCCGCAGGATTCCCTCGTTATTCCCGGATGGTAAGCGCTGCGCTCGGTCGGTCACCGGAGCCCTTGCCCTGGTTTCGGGTGGTGCGTTCGAATCGCACGCTGGCATTTGAAGTCGGATCCAGCAGTTACCGGGAGCAGGCACAATTATTGAAACAGGAGGGCGTACACTTCGATGGTTTGAAAATAATTGAACCTGACTCCGATGACAGCCTGGACCGGATGCTCTGGGGCCCGCAAGACTAGTTGTAAATTAAACCTGTAAATGACGGGTTACTGGTATTTTGCCGCCGTAATAAATTCATCGAATGATTCGCACCAGACAACAACCGCGCCGTAATCTGATGGATTGACATTTTCCGGCATCGGCAGGATAAAATTTTTAAAAGTCTTGATTTCCCCGATGTTGACAGAACTGTCCTTTACCAGCATGAACTCCTGTTCGTTCAGGACCAGGTCACGGGTCAGGTAAAGCCGATAAGCGGGTCCCGGTGCCAGCGAACCCTTGAAACTGACCTGCTTCGCCGAGATTGAAACCTGTCCTTCGCCCCAATGCAGAAAATCGCTGCCCGGCAGGTCTTTTCGAAAGCGGGCGCTGAACATCGCCTGCGTGGATGAAGATGCCACCTCGGCATCGCTTGGTCCCTGCGGTGCCACCAGGATCGGCAGCAGGTAGATACCAAGCGCAAAGCCGATTGCCAGCGCAATTCCATGGGTAATCAGGAATCTTATCAGTTTGAACATTTCAGTCGAACGCCCGAGGTTTCGTCGGATTATGTCTGCAAGGGGTTAAAAAATCTACCGGAAAACTGTTACAGTGCGCGCCGTTAAACCTGGAGAATAACATGTCACATGAGTTCGATTACGACCTGATTACACTTGGCGCCGGAAGCGGTGGCTTATCCATTGTTGAACGTGCCGCCAGCTACGGACAACGCTGTGCCGTCGTTGAAAGAGGCGATATCGGCGGTACCTGTGTCAACGTGGGTTGCGTACCAAAGAAAATCATGTGGTTCGCGGCGAACCTTTCACACATGATCGACGATGCCACGGGCTACGGTTACGACCTGACCAAAAACGGCTTTGACTGGGCCAGGCTGATTGAAAAGCGGGAGCGATATATCAGCGGAATCAATCAGTGGTATCACGGGTACATGAAGGAACTCGGCATCGACGAAATCGAGGGCGAGGCCAGTTTTATCGATGCCAACACGGTCACTGTCAATGGCAGACATTATTCGGCACGACATATCGCCATTGCCACCGGCACTCGTCCCCGGGTTGCGGACATACCCGGCGGTGAACATGTGATTACCTCGGATGGATTTTTCGAACTCGATCACCAACCAAACCGGGTCGCGATAGCGGGCTCAGGATATATCGCGGTAGAACTGGCCGGTGTCCTGAACTCGCTGGGAAGCCATGTGACCCTGTATTTGCGCAAACATCATGTACTGGGCGAGTTTGATAGCCTGATAAAAACAACCTTGCTGGAAGAGCTTGCCAAATCCGGTATCGAGCTTCGAACCAACTGCGAAATCACCCGCATAACACGTGCCGACTCCGGTCAGATGAGGGTCGATGACAACCATGGTGTCGGGCTTGAAGATGTGGAGCAGGTCATCTATGCCATTGGCCGGGTACCTGAGCTTGAGACGTTAAAACTCGAGAATGCCGGTGTCGAGATAAACCAGAAGGGATTTATCTCGACCGATATGTACCAGTGCACCAATCAGCCCCATATTTTCGCGCTGGGTGACGTTACCGGGCGAGCGCCGTTGACGCCTGTTGCGGTTGCCGCGGGTAGACGCCTGGCGGATCGCCTGTACGATAACCAGGCCGAGCGCCATCTGGATTACGAGTTGATTCCCACGGTGGTTTTCAGTCATCCGCCGATTGGCACGGTAGGCGTGACCGAGGAAGCAGCACGCGCGGAATACGGAGACCGGGTCAAAGTCTACCAGACCCGTTTCACGGCGATGTATAACTCGATCAGTGGACACGACGTTCCTACCGCGATGAAACTGGTGTGCCTTGACGAGGAAGAAAAGATCATCGGTTGTCACATGATAGGGCCAGCGGTCGATGAAATGCTGCAGGGGTTTGCCGTGGCAATCCGCATGGGTGCCAGCAAGCGAGACTTTGACGACACCGTCGCAATTCACCCCACCAGTTCAGAGGAACTGGTGACAATGCGCTAGCAATCATTGCAGCTGACGATCGATCAGGATTTTCGAGCGATAATTTGAAACTGTCTGGCTGTCAGCTTGTAGGGGCTGCGCTCGGTAAATTCCAATTCGAGCTGTTTCAGTTTTTCATACACGATGGAGTCCTCCTTTAGTTCATTGGTACCCCAGTAGTTGTAAAGGCAACGAATCCCGTAGTGTTTTTCGAGACCTAATCCCATGCTGGAGAGCCACTCGATGACTTCATCGGGACGGTATTCATGGACATTGATATCAAATATCGAGTTGTACTGATCGGCCTGGTCCAGCAGTTCGTAGGCCTTGTCAAGGTCGTGTTCCAGAAAAGCCGCCTGGTAGGGTAACGAGTACTGGTTGGTGGTAATCAATGACATGAAACCGCCGGGTTTCAGCACCTGCCGCAGAACCTCCAGTAAAGGTTGCACCTCGTCAATAAACTGAATGACGTTATGACACAAGACGATATCGAACTCATTTTCGGGAAACTTGTTACCAATGGTAAGGATATCCATTGCATGGGTATTCAATCGATCGGTAACGCCGGCCAAAGCAGCATTGGCGCGCGCATCGTCGAGCATCTGCCGGGAGATATCGACAATATCGATTTGATGATTCATGCGTGCCAGCGCGAGGCTGTCGAATCCGTTGCCACCGCCAGCGTCAAGAATACGCAAGGGTCTTGAATCGACCGGGATGTGCTTTTTAAGGTTATGTTCGATCAGTTCATAACCAAAGCGATTCCACGGCATGCTTTGATCAGCCTTCCATCGCGACAGACCGGCCTCGAAGGAATCTTTACGGCTACATACGCGTAGCGCTTTGTTGAGGTCAACGTTGCCGGTATAAAGCGCCTTGCCAATAATTACGCCATCAATGCCATCGTTGTTAAAGCACTCGCGCACGTCCGTCATTGAGCCAATTCCACCGCCGACAATAATTCGCAAACCACTCATCGTCGCGAGGTCGATCGATGCCTCCAGATCAACGCCGGTCATCGAACCATCCCGATGAATGCTGGTATGAATTGCGGTGGTTACGCCGAGCTGACGCATTTGAATCGCGAGCGTTGTTGCCTGTACGCTCCCGGGCGCACGCCAGCCGTGGATGTGGACTTCACCGCTGGCATCGGCGTCGATGCCAAGCACGATTGCATCACTGCCATAGGCCGCGACTGACTGGGCCATCATTTGTGGATTTTCAACGGCGGAAGTGCCAATAATGACGCGCTTGATCCCCGACTTCATCGCCCAGTGAACATCGTCGATATTGCGAATTCCGCCGCCAAACTGGATATTGATGTCGAGGGCAGTGATTTGCTCGATTAACTCCCAGTTATGACTGGCCTCTTCGTCGAAGGCGGCATCAAGGTTAACGACCTGTAGCCAGCTGGCACCCTGGTCAATCCACTGTTGCGCACAGGCAACCGGGTCGGTATTGAAGACGACCGGATTCTCGGTATCGCCCTGGGTAAAGCGCACCACTTCACCATTACGTATATGTATGGCTGGGAAAATAGTAAACCGCTTTAAATTCATATAGTTATATAAACTAATTAATGTGAATTCAGATTATATCGAGAACATCCTGCATGCTGTAAAGACCCGATTGTCGCTGCCCTATCCAGCGGCAGGCGCGCATCGCGCCATGGGCAAAAGTCATGCGACTGGAAGCCTTGTGCGTTATCTCGACCCGTTCACCTTCGGCGGCAAACAATACCGTGTGTTCGCCGACAATATCGCCTGCACGGATGGTTTCAAATCCGATGGTTTTACGATCCCTGGCACCTACCTGCCCCTCGCGACCAAAAACGGCGCAACCATCCAGGTCGCGGCCCAGGGTTTCGGCGACCACCTGGCCCATTTTTAAAGCGGTTCCCGAGGGTGCATCAACCTTGTGGCGATGATGTGCCTCGATGATTTCAATATCGACGCTGTCGCCGAGGACTGCGGCTGCGGTTTGCAGCAGTTTAAGGCAAAGGTTTACTCCGACGCTCATGTTCGGTGCGTATATGATGGCAATCTTCTGTCCTGCTTGATGCAGCTTCTGTTCGAGCGCTGCATCGCAACCCGTAGTGCCGATCACCATTTTCTTGCCATGGGTGGAACAGAAGTCGACATGATGCGTGGTAGCGGTTGGATGCGTAAAGTCGACCAGGATATCAAACAGGCCGGCGTCGAGCTCGCTAGCAATTAACACCTTGTTGGGTTCGAGACCCGCCAGTAAACCACAGTCCATGCCGAGCGAGGGGCTTTGGTCTCGCTCCAACGCCTGGGTTAAGGTCATATCCTCGGTCTCGCTACAGGCGATGACCAGGTTTTTGCCCATGCGTCCTGCCGCGCCCGCAATTGCGATTCGAGTCACTGGTGGCCTCCCGGGTTTAAAGTCTCAAGATTTCATGTCTTCGAAGAACTTTTTCATATTATCGATCCAGGAATTTTCGTTCGGATTGTGCTTTTTCCCCGCTTTTCCCATGGATTCTGCAAATTGTTGCAGCAGTTCTTTTTGCTCGGCGTTCAATTTTACAGGTGTTTCGACAACAATGCGGCAGATTAAATCACCAACCGGACCACCTCGAACCGGCTTAACTCCCTTTCCGCGCATCCGAAACAACTTGTGGGTCTGCGTACCGGCCGGTATTTTCAGGTTCAATCTGCCTGCAAGACTGGGAACCTCGAGCTCACCGCCCAGTGCAGCCGTCACGAAACTGATCGGTACCTCGCAGTAAAGGTCGGCGTTATCACGTTCAAAAATCGGATGCGGTTTGACATGTATCTGGACAAACAGGTCGCCCGTTGGTGCCCCTGCTTCGCCCGCTTCGCCTTCACCTGATAATCGTATACGGTCACCATTATCAACCCCGGCAGGTACTTCTACCGAGAGTGATTTATGTTCTTTAACCCGCCCGGCACCGTGGCAGGTATTGCAGGGATCACTAATTGTCGTGCCCTTACCCCGGCAGTTGGGACAGGTTTGCTGTACCGAAAAAAATCCCTGTTGCATTCGTACCTGGCCGTGCCCACCACAGGTGTTGCAGGTTTCCGGGGAGGTGCCGGGTTTTGCACCACTGCCTGAACAGGTCGTGCAGTGTTTCAATGTGGGCACGCGGATTTTTACCGTCGTGCCACTGACGGCATCCTCCAGGCTCAGTTCGAGGTTATATTGCAGGTCGGCGCCCTTGCGTACCCGCGAACGGCCTCCGCCGCCAAAAATATCGCCGAATATATCGCTGAACGCGTCACCGAAGCCGCCTCCACTGAAGCCGCCCCCGCCTACTGATTGATCGACACCGGCGTGTCCGAACTGGTCATAGGCCGCGCGCTTGTTGGGATTTGACAGTACATCGAAAGCTTCCTTGGCTTCCTTGAAATTCTGTTCGGCTGTCTCATCATCGGGATTACGATCGGGATGATATTTCATCGCGAGACGACGAAAAGCCTTTTTTATCTCGGCATCCGAGGCGTTTTTTGAAACTTCTAGAACTTCGTAATAATCGCGTTGTGACATTGACTCGTTTCTACAAATAACAAAACCTGGCGCGATAAATCACGCCAGGTTTATAACGATCAGAAAAAACCGTTACTTTTTGTCGTCTTCTTTTACTTCTTCGAATTCGGCATCGACAACATCATCGCTCGCATCTGCCTGTGCCGATGCATTCGCATCGACTGGATCCGGACCGCCTTCCGCGGCGCCAGCGGCAGAATAGGCCTTTTCAGCCAACTTGCTGGATGCCTCGGCGAGTGCCTGCGTTTTGGCATCGATATCGTCCTTATCCGAACCTTCCAGGGCCTTTTTCAGATCTTCGATTGCAGATTCGATCTTACTCTTGTCTTCGTCCTCGACCTGGTCACCCAGGTCCTTGAGCGTTTTCTCTGCCGCGTGGATCATCGCGTCAGCCTGGTTGCGTGTTTCGACGGTTTCTCGATGCTTGCGATCTTCGTCAGCATGCGCCTCGGCATCCTTGATCATCGCATCGACTTCATCATCGGAAAGGCCGCTGGAGGCCTTGATGACGATCTTTTGTTCCTTACCGGTTGCCTTGTCTTTGGCTGAGACATTGAGGATACCGTTGGCATCGATATCGAAGGTTACCTCGATCTGTGGTACACCACGTTGCGCCGGCGGAATGTCCGACAGGTCGAAGCGGCCCAGAGACTTATTCGCCGTGGCCACCTCGCGCTCACCCTGAAGCACGTGCACCGTTACCGCGGTCTGGTTATCTTCCGCGGTTGAAAAAGTCTGTGCCGCCTTGGTCGGAATGGTTGTATTTTTCTCGATCAACTTGGTCATGACACCACCGAGGGTCTCGATACCCAGTGATAGCGGAGTGACGTCAAGCAGTAATACATTCTTGACATCGCCACCCAGCACGCCACCCTGGATTGCAGCACCACAGGCTACGGCCTCGTCCGGATTTACATCGCGACGCGGATCGCGACCAAAGAAGTTTGTAACCACTTCCTGGACCTTGGGCATACGGGTTTGACCACCCACCAGGATAATATCGTTGATGTCTGATACCGATACACCCGCGTCATCCAGCGCCAGCTTGAGTGGATCGATGGTGCGTGCAATCAGGTCGTCGACCAGTGATTCGAGCTTGGCTCGAGTGATTTTTAAATTGAGGTGTTTCGGTCCTGACGCATCTGCAGTGATATAAGGCAGGTTTACATCGGTTTGCTGGCTCGATGACAACTCGATTTTTGCCTTTTCGGCAGCCTCCTTGAGGCGCTGCATTGCGAGCGGATCACCACGCAGGTCCATACCCTGTTCCTTCTTGAAAGTGTCGGCGAGATGGTCGATCAGGCGCATGTCGAAATCCTCACCACCGAGGAAGGTATCGCCATTGGTCGACAGCACTTCGAACTGGTGTTCACCATCGATCTCGGCGACTTCGATGATTGAAATATCGAAGGTACCGCCACCCAGGTCATACACCGCGATCTTTTTATCGCCAGTAGCTTTGTCCATGCCGTAAGCGAGCGCCGCGGCAGTGGGTTCATTGATAATTCGCTTGACTTCGAGGCCTGCAATTTTACCTGCGTCCTTGGTTGCCTGGCGTTGCGAATCGTTGAAATAGGCCGGAACCGTGATAACGGCTTCGGTGACTTCTTCACCGAGATACTCTTCCGCGGTCTTTTTCATTTTCTGCAGCACGCGCGCCGAGATTTCAGGCGGCGCCATTTTCTTACCCTTGGCCTCGACCCAGGCGTCGCCATTGTCTGCCTTTAGAATGGTATAGGGCACCAGGTCAATATCCTTTTGCACCTCTTTCTCGTCGAAACGGCGCCCGATCAGGCGTTTTACCGCGTACAGCGTGTTAGCCGGGTTTGTTACTGCCTGGCGCTTTGCCGGCTGCCCCACCAGCACCTCGTCTTCAGCGCCAAAGGCCACGATTGAGGGAGTGGTACGATCGCCTTCGGCATTTTCAATAACCTTGGGCTTGCCGCCCTCCATTACCGCCACGCAAGAGTTCGTGGTACCGAGGTCTATGCCTATAATTCTGCCCATTTAAATACTCCGAAAAATTTGTCTAGTGAAACTTACACTCGATGTAGGGTTATTTCTGACGCTTTCAAGTATATTTCGCGATTTTTTCTTAATTTACTTGGCAACCACGACCATGGCTGGTCGAACCAGCCGTTCGTTTAACAGGAAGCCTTTCTGCATGACTTCGACAACCGTATTCGATTTGACACCCTTGGCATCAACCATGCTGATAGCCTGGTGTCTCTCGGGATCAAAAATCTCCCCCATCGGATCAATGTGCTCGAGCCCGTTTTTTTCGAGTACCTGGACCAGCATGTTCATGGTCAGGGCGGTTCCCTCGCGAATGCTCTCCAGGGTTGCATTGTCGGCCACGGCAGCCGTCTGACCCATCTCCATACTGTCAATCACGGGCAACAGGTTTTCGACGAAATTTTTCAAGGCATACTTGTGGGCATTCTCGACATCGCGTTCGGCGCGCTTGCGGTTATTGTCGATCTCAGCACGCAATCGCATCATCTGATCCCAGTAATCCTTAATCGTTTCCTGTGCTTTTGCCAGCTGTGTCTCGACAGGCTCATCGGCCTCGATTTCATCTTCAGCCGCTTCAGGAACAACATCTTCGAGATGAGCCTGTTCCTCGGCTTCGGTGGCGATAGGATGTTCCTCGTCAGGATGGGCTTCGGATTGTTGTGACGACATTGACTGCTCCGGTTTAACTGGTTCGCTGGTTAGGGTGAATTTGACCGGCTGAAATTCAGCGGTAATTAAATGGCGTTTAATTTAAGGATTATTTCCGAGTATTCAAGGCCGAAGTTAATAATCTTGCCGTGACATCGACAATGGGTATTACCTGCTCGTAGGCAATACGAGTTGGACCGATGACGCCAAGCACGCCGACAACTTCACCTTTGATTTCGTAGGGAGCGCCAACCACGCTGCAATCGCTTAAGACCGAGTATCCCGATTCGCTGCCGATAAAGATTTCAACACCATCTGCCGAGGTGCAGCCATCGAGCAGTTTCAGTAAATCCGTTTTCTCATTAAACACTTCAAATAGATCTCGTAACTTATTGATATCAGAGAGTTCCGCGTATTGAAGCAGGTTAGATTCACCGCTTGTCAGCAGATCATCATGCGCATTCAGACTACAGATTTCCTGCATCGCGTCGAGCACCGGTTCGAGGATGGAATCGACGCTGGTTCTCAGTTCGGAGAGGTCTTCCAGCAATTTCTCACGGGCGCTTTCAAAACTACGCCCTATCAGGTAGTGACTCAGGGTCTGTGCTGCCTGTTGCAGTTCGAGGTCGCTGTAATCCCGATCCACATGAATCACCTTGTTGTGCACATTGTCCTTGTTGATGACAAGGATCACCAGAACTCGACGTTCGCTCAATGTCATGAACTCGATATGCCGCACTTCAGCCGGCGCGGTATGTGTCAGGCTGACAATCCCGGCCAGGTGGGTAATCCGCGACAGGATATCAGTTGCGCTGTGTATCAGGTCACTCGATGTTTTATTGGTGCTAAAGGTTTCCGAAATAACCTGCTGCGAAGTGCTGGCGAGATCGCCAACTTCGAGCAGACTGTCGATAAAAAACCGGTAGCCGGCATCAGTAGGAATTCGACCGGCCGAGGTGTGAGGGGAATTCACCAGGCCCATATCCTCGAGTTTTGCCATGATATTGCGAATCGTGGCAGAACTGACGTCGAGTCCCGACAGTTCCGCCAGGTTCTTTGAGCCAACAGGTTGTGCATCACGCGTATACGAGTTGATTAATTCCCGCAATAAAACCTGGGCGCGTTCATCAAGTTCGTATTTTTCGATCATCGGGTCTGATATATTGTTGCCAGGCGCTAGTTTAGCTGCAAATTTAATACAGTGAAACACAAGCTATATACTAATGCCCGTTAAATCAAGGAACCTGGACAGTCGTTTAAAAAATGTCTTCAAACTTCAAATCAGTTGGCCTCGTGGTGCGCAGCGACATGCAGGACCGGCAGGAGAAGATACAGCAGGTCGTCGCGGTATTGTCGCGCCACGCCAGCGTTGTCGTTCATTGCCTCGATTTCGACCAACCCGTGTCCGGGGTATCCAACGTTTCTCTGGAGCAACTGGTGGAGGAAGCGGACCTGGTGATTACGCTGGGTGGCGACGGCACCCTGCTAACCGCCGCAAGGGCGCTTGCCGACGTTGACACCCCGCTATTGGGAATTAACCTGGGGCGGCTTGGATTTCTTGCAGACGTCTCGTTTGAGCACTTCGAATCTTATCTGGATGCCGTCATGCAGGGTCGTTACAGTGTAGACGAACGATTCCTGATCCAGGGGCATTTTTATGATCACGACAAGCTGATTGCCAGGAATTACGCCCTCAACGACATCATTCTGCACAGCTACGAATCATCCAGCATGATCGAGTATGAAATTTCAAGCGGTGGCGCCCTGATCCATATCCAGCGTTCCGATGGGGTTATCGTAACCACTCCGACCGGTTCTACCGCCTATGCCCTTTCCGGCGGTGGCCCGATTATGCACCCCTCTCTCAACACGCTGGCAATTGTGCCGATATGTCCGCATACGCTCAGTAATCGTCCCATCGTGTTGCCCGCAGATCAATCCATCGAAGTTCGCCTGGGGCAGGATTCGTTGCAGGCAAAGGTCAGCTACGACGGTCATTCGACCACGATCGTAAACCAGGATAACCGCGTACTCATAACACGCTATCCCAAACCGCTAAGGTTGCTGCATCCCGAGGATTATGATTATTTTCAGGTTCTGCGGGGCAAGCTCTACTGGAGTGCGAACTACTAGTGCGCTGTCGATCCGTCAGAGCAGACCAGGAACCCGATTGATGCTCGAATCGATTCAAATCGAGAACTTTGCAATCATTGATTCATTGCAGCTCGAATTCGATTCCGGAATGAGCGCGCTCACCGGCGAAACCGGAGCGGGAAAATCGATTTTGCTCGATGCAATCAAGCTGGTTGCAGGCGATCGAGCCGAGGCTGATTCTATTCGCCAGGATTGCGAGCGAGCCCAAATAAGCGTCAGTTTCAACCTAGATGACGCGCCGGCGGTGGACAACTGGCTTGCCAACAACGAAATGAACGCCGACGGAGAATGCATGATAAGGCGCGTGCTTCATGCCAATGGACGCAGCAAGGCTTTCATCAACGGATTCAGCGCAACACTGGCGCAGTTGAGGACACTCTGCGACATGCTGATCGATATTCACGGTCAACATGAACATCAATCCCTGCAGGTACCCTCGGTGCAACGTCAATTACTCGATGCTTTTATCGGCGAACGCAACCTGCTCGACGAAGTACGTGAGAAATTTGAAATATATAGATCCCTGGAGCAGCGTTTACAACAAGCCCAGTCCGGTTCACGAGAGCGCGAACAACGTATCGATTTGTTGGGTTTATATTGCTCGGAGTTGAACCAGTTGGCTTTGACAAAAGACGAGTATGAGGCATTACAGGTCGAGTATCGACGGCTGTCGAACGCCGATACGATTATCGAACAAACGAGTCAGATTCTCGGGCTGCTTTACGAAAACGATGAGCAGAATATCCAGTCCGTACTCAGTCTTTGTGAGCAGCGACTGGGCGAGCTTGTGGAAAATGACAAAGTGCTGTTGGAAATCCATGAATTGATAAGCGCGGCCTTGATCCAGGTCCAGGAGGCCAGCTCGGAACTGCGAAATTACCGCGCCGGCATCGAACTCGACACGACACGCCTGGAAGCGATTAATGAGCGCATAGCCAGTATCCAGAACCTGGCGCGCAAGCATCGTGTCGAGATCGCCGCGCTGCCGGCGTTGTGTTCCGATCTGAACCGCGAGCTCGAGTTGTTGCAGGGCGACGGTTTCGATGCAGAAAAAATTGAGGCCGAGCTGGTCAAGGCTCGTGAAGACTATTTGTTCAGCGCCGGAGAATTATCGTTAAGGCGGCAGCAGACCGCTGTAGGTATCTCCGAACAGGTAACGCAGGTTATGCAGCAACTGGGTATGGAGGGCGGCAAATTCATCATTGACATCGAACCCCACCAGGAGCCCGGCAAGCATGGCTTCGACGGCGTTCGTTACCTGGTCAGCGCTAACCCGGGCCAGACGCCGAGGCCGCTGTCCAGGGTAGCCTCCGGGGGCGAGCTCTCCCGCATCAGCCTCGCGATACAGGTGATTATGAGCGAGTCCTCAAAAATTTCGACCCTGATTTTCGATGAAGTCGATAGTGGTGTGGGCGGAGGTGTCGCTGAAATAGTTGGCAAGAAGCTGCGCTTGCTGGGTCGAGACCGGCAGGTATTCTGCGTCACTCACCTGCCCCAGGTTGCATCCCAGGCCCATCACCATTACCGGGTATCGAAAATTAACGAACAAAACGAAACTGCGACCCGGGTGTTTTCATTGAACCCCGAAGAACGACTTGAGGAAGTAGCGCGAATGCTTGGCGGCGTGACCATTACCGAGCAGACCCGGGCACATGCGAGTGAAATGCTGGCGCTGCAGGAATGAGGCGATTCGGAGTTGTAAAGTGCCCGGGTACCTTCGTTCAAGCCTGTCGGTCGTCGACGGTTAAATTTTCAATTTACTTATTTTTATGAAAGTGTCCGTACAGCACCATGGTGTGCTCGGTTATCTTGAAATCGTACCTGTCGGCAATTTCCTTTTGACGCTGCTCGATAATTTCGTCATAAAACTCTACGACCTTGCCGGTTGAAATATCAACCAGGTGATCGTGGTGCTCGCCGTCGTTGATTTCAAATACCGCGTGACCACCATCAAAGTGGTGACGGGTTACCAGGCCCGCGGTTTCAAACTGGGTCAGGACTCGATAAACGGTTGCCAGTGCTATTTCTTCGCCAGAGTCCAGTAGCATTTTATAGATGTCCTCGGCCTTCAAATGTCGATCAGCCGAGTTTTCCAGCAATTCGAGAATTTTCATCCGCGGCAAGGTAACCTTTAAACCTGCATTTTTAATATCGGCTGTTTCCATAGAAAGCTCTCACAGTATTTGCAGCATGTCGGTTGGGGCAGTATTATCGCGCCTTCCTTCGCGGCAATCAGCAGTATGAAATTTAGACTTTTTCGAAGAATCCTGATTGGAGGATGCGTCATTGTAGCATTCTCCGGCTGTGTGTATCGAATGGATATCCCGCAGGGTAACCGGATCGACGCCAGCCTGGTTCAGCAGCTGGAAATCGGCATGTCGCGCAACCAGGTTAAATTCTTGCTGGGTACGCCCGCTATCGTTGACCTGTACCAACCTGATCAATGGCATTATATTTACTATCTGAAAACCGGGGACGATGGCGAAATCGAGAAAAAACGGATGACCTTGACCTTCAGCAATGACCTGTTGTCAAAAATCGAGGGTAACCTTAATCCGGGTTGATCGCACCACCGCCTTTTTTCGTTTTTAAGCCCATTGCCGCTCTTTGCCTTCTTATTTCCTTGGGATCGGCAATAAGTGGTCTGTAGATCTCGATGCGATCGCCATCACCCGGTTCGTAGTCGGGGGCAACGACCTTGCTGAAAATCCCCAGTTCGCAGTTATCCAGGTCAATCTCGAGAAAATGCTTATCAATACCAGACTGCTTGACGGCTGCACGAACAGTGGTACCCGCCTCGATCTCGAGTTCGAGAATAACCTGCTTTTCAGGGGTAGCGTAGGCGACTTCAATCGAGGTTTTAGCGGTCATGCTGCGCCCTGGCTCGATCGCAAAAGGATTCGACCATCGTGTTTGCGATACGCGAGAAAGCGGGACCAACCAGCGTAGATGCGAGGCCATGTTTCATTTTGAACTCGAGTGTCAACTCGATTTTGCAGCCCTCTGGATCAATCGGGGTAAAACACCAGAACCCGTGGAGTTCACGTAGCGGACCTTCGACCAGTTCCATTTCAATTGATTTACCGGGTTCCATCGAGTTGCGGGTTTTCAACCAGTGATTCATTCCGACACCCCGCATCAGGATCGAAGCCTCCATCGAGCGATCATCTACCCGATGAACTTTGACATCGCTACACCAGGGTAGGAACTCAGGGTAGTTATCGACATTATTCACGATCGCATACATAAAATCAGCAGGATATGGCATCAAGGCACTGCGATTTATCTTGGGCACTTCAAATAATTCCAAAAGCTGCCAGTATGACGACCAGCAACAGCACTGGAACAATGTATCGCACCAGATAGTTCCAGATTTCAAAACTGTAGTGTCGAACTAGTGCGAATTCCTTGTGGCTTACCTCACGCGGAATTTTCCAGGCGACGAACAGGCAAATAAACAAGGCGACAAACGGCTGGATCAAATGGCTTGATACAAACACCAACACGTCGTGAAATCCAGCATTGTTTACTAACCGGATTGCGTCATCGCCAAAAAATAATGCCAATGAAAAACCCTCCCCGTTCCAGACGCTGTGCGCCAGTACGACACCCAGGCCGAACAACCAGATTCCAACGCCCAGTATCAACGTTGCCCGCAAACGAGTAATCGAACGTATACGTTGCAAATAGGTGATCGGTGCCTCGAGCAATGCAATAGACGTGGTCAGAGCGGCAATGGTTAATAGCACGAAGAACAGGGTACTGAAGAGACCTCCGTAGGAGAATTGATCCATAATCACGGGCATTACCCTGAAGGCAAACTGGCTGTCTATTCCCGGCTGCTGCCCAGCCGATAACATCAGTGCGTTTATCGACAGGCCGGTGAATATTGAAAAAAGCAAATCAACCATAATGACCAGGGCCGCCGAGTAACCAATCGAAACACCTGCGGGCAGGTAGCGGCCATAGGCCATCATCACACCGATACCGAGCGCCAGCGTGTAGAACGCACGCTGCAGCGCCAGTATAGGTGTATTCGAATCCATCGCTGAAAAATCGGCATATAGCGTGTAATGGATACTGGGGATCAACCCCGATGACATAAAACCAAGCATGAGCCCGGAAACCAGTAGCAAAATCATAAGCGGGACCAGAATCAGTGTTATACGCTCGATGCCCTGCCTGATGGGTTGCGCGCATATCAAAACCAGGCCGATGATGAATAGTGTATGCCAGAGGGTCATACGTTCACCGTCGATAATGAATCCATCGAACAGGGATTTAGCGGACTCCAGGGTAACGCCATGGAATAAACCGACCATCGATTTGACCGAGTAGGCAAGCGACCAACCTGCGATAACGCTAAACGTGGCAACGATCAGAAAGGCGGCGAGCATCGAGCTGAGGCCTGCGAGTTTCCAGTATACCGAGGCCTTGTATTGTTCGGATAGCGTTCCAAGACTAGCGGCAGGGTCGGTACGGGTCAGCCGTCCCAACATCATTTCCGTCATTAATAGTGGCAGGCCCAGCACAAACAGAAACAGTATGTACAGTAACAGGAAAGCACCACCACCGTTTTGACCTGCAAGCACCGGGAAAGTCAGCAGATCATTCAGGCTCAGCGTTGCACCGGCGGCTACAATGACAAATGCAGACCGTGAACGCCAGATAAATCCGTTTTCAATGGTACTCATATCTTGCTCTGGGTATCGAGTCGTTAATTATTCCGGTATCGATTTTTTTACCAGCATCTCCACAATTAAATATAATAAATTCAATAATTTAGTGAGTATAGTTAAGGTGACTTATTCCAGTTATTTTACATTTTTACGCCAGTGTGCCGCTCAGCATGATACGGATTGAAGAGGGCCACCCGATATCGCGCCGGCATACTACATCCAATAACGCAGAAACCTGGATAGCCATCCCAGGAGTCTGAGAAGCCATGGGTGCTGTTGCCATTGGTCCAGCGTAATTTCGACGCTGTCTGCAATATCATTACAAAATCTTTCCTGCATCTGTTCGACCAGCCGGGCATTGTCCAGCAACAGGTCAAGCTCAAGGTCATGAAACAGGCTGCGATAATTCAAGTTGGTACTGCCGATCAATACCTGTTTGTCAATAAGTATAGTCTTAGAATGCAACACCCGATTGCCATATTCAAAAACGCGAATATTACTCTGTAGCAGATCCGTGTAAAAACTGCGTGATAACAGGGGGAAGAAAACACTATCCGACCGCTTCGGTACGATTAACTGGACCGAAAGACCGGACTCTGCCTTGCTTTTCAAAATCTTGAGGATCTGGTTTGAAGGATTGAAGTAGGCGTTGGTGACCCATATTCGTTGACAGCATAGCCCGAGCTCCTGCTGCAGGTGCAGCCTTGGCTCGCGCCGACGTCTTATTTCATCACGTGCCATAAAATGTCGCGATCGTTGACTGATACTGCCGGTCTTGCGGTGCCACACATGGTTAAAATTTGCAGCCAGCAATTGCACGACGGACCCGGTCACCCGCAGCCCGGTATCATGCCAGTAATCATCTTCTACCGGAGATGAAAGATTTTCATGATCGGCCGTAATATTGTAGCTTCCCAGCCAGGCGGTTTTACGGTCAATCAGACAGAGTTTACGGTGATCGCGGTGATTCATCGAGGCTATAAAGTAGAAAACCTGTGAGTACCAGCGTTCTGCTTTCAACGCCCTTCGATAAACCGGAAAATCCCAGGGAAGCGGGTGAAATACACGAACCTCGCTATTTTCCGATCCCAGGTTTTCTGCGATCTGGCTCGAATCACGATAGGATCCAACCCCATCAATCAACAGCTGCAACCTGACGCCACGGACAGCGGCGTCATTCAGTGCAGATAATACTCGGTTGCCAATATTGTCCAGCTTGAAAATGTATGTCTCGAGAATGATCTCGACTTGAGCCCGATTGATATCCCGAATGAGATTGTCGAAATATTCGTCAGGTTTGAAGAATAATCTCTTACCGGGTTGCACTTGCGGTGTTATTGAGGTGCGAAAGACGCATAGAGTGGCAAATGATCCGATAGCTCATTCCAGGGTTGCCGTTCCATGCAGTGCGAATCGAGTAAATTGATTCCGCGATAGTATATTCTGTCCATACGAAACATGGGCCAATGGGAGGGGAAGGTTTTGGCGTAATTACCGGTCTTTTCGCGAAACGCCTCTTGCAGACCCAACCGCGATTCCACTGTTCTGCCGAGTCCGCCATGCCAGTCGTTAAAATCGCCACCAAGGATGATCGGGTCGGCGGCATTGATACTGGAGTCCATGTAGCGCTTCAGTTCTCGGAGCTGGCGTTTGCGTTCAAATCCGATCAGGTCCAGGTGAACACATAACAGGTGCAGCGGTCCATTGCTGTCAGGTAATTCGATGGTGCCATGTAACAGACTACGACTGGCGCTCTTGAAACGGGAAAGATTCAAATTGCTCCACTCGGCAATTTTGAACTTGCTCAAGATTGCATTTCCGTGATGACCCTTGCGGTAAATTGCATTTTTACCATAGGCGAAATGGGGCCATATATTATCTGCCAGGTATTCAAACTGACTGACATCCGGCCATGCCGAAATCTGGCTCTCGTGATGCAGGTGGCGTCCCTGTATCTCCTGCAGCAGCACCACGTCAACCTCGGCATTTTGCAGGTGGTCCTTGATTCTGTGCAATACAAAATCGCGGTTGTATCGATCGAATCCCTTGTGGATGTTATAGGTTAATATCTTTATCATCGATCGGCCTACCGATTGGCTACCTGGATTTCTGGTAGTTTCATTATCGGAAAACACGTGTGTCGCGGGAGCGGCGAAGATCTGCAAATACACTGATTTCCCAGGGTCGGATTGCCATCATCAAACTGGTGCCGAAACGCTGCTCCAGCGGTAACGATTCTGATGCCTGGTTCATGTCACTCATTTCCTGGGCCAGCTGGTGAATCTTTTTTATCAGCTCGCTGTTAGCGTTTCTCGATATCATCCCCGACATGAAAACGCGAAATTCGCCTGCTCCATTGAAAGACGAGTTCAGGAATTCCGGCTGGACCCTGTCTTCAAAGAACCGCTGAATTGGCCCGCCGGGAATCCATTCAAAATTTTGTGAAATCATCAACTTTACGCGGTTACCGGGTTGTAGCTCTATCATTTTCATGCGGTCCAGCCGTGCCAGTAATTTTATACCCTCGGGTTCGGAGATATCGTAAGTGTCCAGTATTTCGTCCAGCCGCAGTTTGTTCATTAATAATAGTGCTACCAGTAGCATTTTTATATCAGAAACCAGTTCTTTTTCCTGATCCAGGGCAAGTTGTGTCGTTAGCTCGATATTTTTTTCCATCAGGTGCACCAGATCACTGATATCAAGCTGCAGCAATTCGCAAATTTTTTCGAGGCGCCTGATTGAAAAAGCTTCTTCAGAAAACAGTCGCTTAACGCTGGTCTCCGAAAGTTCGAGTACTTCTGCAACACGCTTGTAGGTAACGCGTTGCTTTCGTAACTCCTGCTTCAAGGTTTCAATTAGAGATTTCGTCTGCGACATGGATTCGATTCCGATTGCTAATATGCCCGGAATATAATACCACCTTAAAATAAACCCTTAGAGGAATTCGTCGGCGAGAAACTCAGCAAAGTGGTGACGATTGGTAATCGGTAACGGTTCGTATAACTCGGAAGAAATCGCGAAATCCGGGTAAAAAATGCGCTCCAAGAGACTGGCGACAGCCGTGGGATCGGAAGTCCCGAGATTGATCTCCTGGTTGACCTGCAAACTGAGCTTGTCGAAGTTGGCTGAACCCAGGCAGGCCCAGCCATCGTAAACTGCAGCTTTCACATGGGTCATTCCAGGGTAGCTGTATACCCGGATTCCGTTGCGCAACATGATGTTGATTGCCTTCTGATTACTGAGATCGATCATGCCACTGTCGCCCTGCGAGGACAGTATTACCCTCACGTCCACGCCCCGGCGACGCGCCCTGGCCAGTTCAAACAATATTTTATCATCGGAAAAATAGGCGTTCTCGATGTAGATGCGTTTGCGGGCGTGGCGGATGGCAGCAACCTGGGCGCGGTAAATTTCTGAATCATGTATCGTGGTCGACAGTATGCGGATCGGGTATCCCGTTGGTGATTCGTCGATTTCACGACCCTTCAAGGCAGTTGCCAACCAGGCAAAATCACCCATCCAGCCGGATTTCGCCCAGGCCTGGTCGAATTCGTACTGCAATTGACTAACGACTGGTCCCTCGACTTCCATCATTAAATCGTGCCAGTCATAGCGATACTCCCTGCCGATATTCATGCCTCCAACGAAGGCCAGGGACTGGTCGATAACGGTTATCTTGGCGTGGTCTCCCGTGAACCACGGATTCGATTGCTTGCGAAATTTAACCTTGCTGCCGTGGGCCAGGTAACGAGACATCGATGCTGGCAGGTCCGTATTCTCTGGCATACTTGCCGAGTCGAGTCGGGTAGCAAACAGGTCGGCCAAACCATCGACCAGAATTTTGACTTCAACCTCGCCGGATCTGGCCCGCAACATGTTTGCCATATGTAAAGCCACGTCGTCGTTGTCGAAAATATAAGTACGAATATCAATAGATTTTTCTGCCGCGTCGATCGAAGCGCTAAGCCGTGAAAAATACTCCTCGCCGTCAACCAGGAAACGAATACGCCCAGAAGACGATTTGCGGGACGTCAGCTCATCCAGATGGCGTTCCCAGGCCACGAGGTCCATGGCCGTCGCATCCGCTAACCCGGGAACGGGATGGCGCTCGATTAGCGGCAAACGTACGCTTTCGATAAACCTTCTTTCGAGGAAACCAGCAGTGGACTTCAGGGTAACGCCGTACAGGGACTTTAGTGTAGAGAAGGGTCGGATCACCGGATCCACCAGCAGTGTTTTACCCACCAATCCCGCCCCGCTCTCTAAACCCGAAGATCCACGGGTCGGATTGCCGAGTCGATCAGGCTCCCCGAATGATCCCAGGTGCATCTTCGATTCAGCCGGTTCGTTATCGTCCTGGGAGGATCCCGAAGCGGTTAGGCTCATGGATGAACAGGCCATCGACAGGCTACTGACAATCGCAATCGTTGTACAACGGCAAAGCACGCTAATTGAAGCGGGAAATTGCAACATATCAGTCCCTCCTTCATTACCAGCGTTCGGGTACCTGATGCACCGCCTACGCTGCTGATATCCTGCAGAGAATGTAGCTAATAGTTTCAATTTGCCACTTATTTTGACAAAGTATCGATAGATGCTACTGAATGGATCAAATAGAGCGACTTGTTACTTTGGATAGCCGGTTGCCAGGGGATCGGACAGCAGTACAATCATATCGGCCGCTATGCTGCTGGTTTCAGGGTAACGCCGTACAGGGACTTTAGTGTAGAGAAGGGTCGGATCACCGGATCCACCAGCAGTGTTTTACCCCTAATCTGCAATTGTGCTACCAGGCTGTGCAAAAGACAATCGGGTGTCTCCTTCGGGACGGTTACCGAGGCCTAGTATTGCTGGCGGGGGATCTGATTTCTCCAAAGGAGACGCTCAGTCTCGTTCGATGAGCTTCACGATACGGCCAGGAACAGACACTCATATCGCGAACTTGCGAATAATTAAAGCACCGAGAGCTATCTATCTTCTATCTCTTTCAGGCAGGTCATCCGAATAAATAGATATTTATCATCACCGAGGGTGAAACTAAACTGCGATTCTCTAATTACGATTTGCTGTCTTCCCGTGAATTATCTAGTCGAGCTGTTGAGTAGTCCTTGGCCCTGGTATGTGGCTGGACCAATTATTGGTTCCCTAGTCCCGATAATGTTGTTCATCGGTAGCAAATCGTTTGGAATATCGCAAAATCTCGAACATATCGTTGCGATAACCCAGCCAGAAAAAGTAAACGTTCAGTTCTTTCGGTACGACTGGAAGAAATATGGATGGAGTATTGCGTTTGTGTTGGGTGTTGCGTTAGGTGGATTTTTCGCCGGCGTGATACTTCCTGATCCTGGACCGGTACAACTTTCTGCAGCCGCTGTGGATACGATGGCCGGCTGGGGCGTCTCTCACAGTGAGGGTCTCTACCCTCCTGAGGTTTATGACTTGGGTTTGCGAAACCTCGTCGTACTCGCGATCGGTGGCATTCTGGTAGGGTTTGGAACCCGTTACGCTTCCGGGTGTACCTCGGGGCACGCTATTACCGGTCTCGCCACGCTACAGTTAAAATCGCTAACCGCAGCCATCGGCATTTTCGGTGGTGGCATGCTTTCTTCACATTTCATTACGCCTTTCATCGTCTGAGAGGTCCAATATGAGATACATCCCCTATTTAATGCTCGGTATCGTATTTGGCTTTGCCCTAATCAAATCCGAGGCTGCTTCATGGTATCGAATAATGGAAATGTTTCATTTCCAGTCATTCAAAATGTATGGGGTGATTATTACGGCGGTTCTAACCGCATTTGTCGGCGTTGAGTTGATCAAGCGATTTACGTCGATCAAGTCGATTGAAGGTTCCATCATCACGATTCCGCAAAAAGCGGAAGGAAAGGCTCGATTTCCGCTGGGAGGATTAATTTTTGGTCTTGGCTGGGGGATGATTGGTTTATGTCCTGGGCCAATTTTTGCACTTGTTGGAGCGGGATCGATCGGTGCTTTTATTGTATTACTTGGGGCTTTACATGGAACGTGGTTGTATGGTTTGGTGAGAAACAAACTGCCTCACTGATACCAGGCTCATTGTCTTTCTGTTGGATTTTAAGCGTCAGCTTTCTTCAAAGGAGACCCTCAATAAACCTGGGTGGAAGGCAATCTTCGGCCAAATTGAGACGCTGAAATAGTTTACCGGAGGAGCAAACTTACGAGAAATCTTTTACTCAGATTGGTATCCTTTTCGGGGAGAGGGTCACTGGGCACACAAATGAACTCGCTGGAGTTTGATGAATGTATCGAGATGCTTAGAAGCTCTGATTCATTGACATACGAGGATGGTTATCATTGGCTCCAGGGTTACCTGGATAAATACATAGACGAATTAGTACAACTGATGCTTCGAGAAACCGATCCAGATATGAGATCGAAGTTTGTTGAGCTAGTTGGAAACTCGAAGAATCCCAAAGTAATACCTTTAATAGAAGCGGAGTTAAAAAGTCATCACAGCGAAGTCCGAAGCTGGGCTTACAGTTCATTACTTTACTTCGAAAATTCGGAAGCGATGAAAATCGCAGAATGTTTTAAGAAAGAGAATCCAGATGAGGATTTTTTGTAATCCAACGGAGCAACCTAACAAACGCATGCAGCCTGGCCAAAGTGCCCGCAAAGTGAGGGTTTGAGCACGGGCATGAGAGTCCGAGTTGGGGTCGGTTCCCGTCGCTGAATAATTATTTCTGAGCGTCTGTTTTCCCGTTAGCGGACGCTCATAAAGTTGTGGTGGGAGGCAATCTTCGGCCATTAGCAGACACCCAAGAATCTCTATGAAGCATCTAATTGGGGTTCAAGTTATCTGTACTCTAATGTTTAGTAAATAACCGCAGATTACTAGACTTACAGCTCAATGGTGTTTAATCTTTCTTGCCACTTCACTGCTTTGAAATCGGGGGAATTGTGCAGCGAGGATCAGGTAAACCGAGACTTGTACTCGTAGTCATTTTTTTTCTTCTGACGGGTTGCGCTTCAGAAATTGGAGGTTATTCAACATTTGATGGCAGCCCTACCGAAGCAACACGACTTAATGTAGAACAAGATCGCCAAACGTATTTGGTCGAACTCTCAGAAAAATTAATCGCGGTTCCAAAAAATAAGCTGACTGACCCAGAAAAAACTGAGTTACTCGATCTTTTCGAGAAATGGGAAAAAGTAGACAGTGTTGTAGGCCCCCCAACGCCAAGCAGTAGTCAGGAAATTCGCAGGATTATCGACCATGCTGCCATAGAGCTAGAATTGTTTGCGCGCAAGAATCCTGAACACTATGAGCTGACTCGGGCTCTTCGGATGAGTTTTCAGCCATTTATTGATGGATTTGGCTCATTTCAGGCATTTGAATATGCTCCATCTCTCAGCATGGATAAGGCTCGGGAAGGTTTCGAGACGCAGTCCGAATTTAAGACGGGTCGCGAGGCTTTCAAACTACTGGAGCAGGCAATTTATCAGTTCTAGCGACCTCGTAAGCGGACTCTCATAAATCCCTAGCGTGGGGCAATCTTCGGCCAGGAACGGACACTGTAAAGATTCTTTACATTAAGAAGGGGAAAGTGTAAAAAATTTTTACACTTTAACAATGACGCAATTATTGCTTTTCCTCAACATAATGAT
>JAOTYD010000026.1 GCA_029862005.1 Gammaproteobacteria bacterium
ATGCCACGAATGCGCATTTGGACTATCCGTATGGAACCGATTTCACTTACGACGAAGGCTGGGACCTGGGCAGCAGGCCTGCTGCTCGCTTTCTGGCATTAGTTTCCCAGCTGTTTTATCGGGCATACAGATCGGGCCCGATGCGCGCATTGATGAATGCTGTCCTGTTACCCAAGCCTGGCGAGGGGCCATCAAGAAAAGCGCGTGAAAAAGGCAAATTTGAGTTTCAATTAATTGCTCGAACGCGATTAGGTCATCGACTGATGCTCATGGTTAGCGGCGATCGCGATCCCGGGTATGGCTCGTCAAGTCGCATGATTGGAGAAGTGGCGGTCTGCTTAGCGCAGGACCTGTCGAAAAGTGATTTGCCTGGTGGCTTTTGGACGCCTGGCGCCGCCATAGCAGAAAAAATCATTCCACGGCTCATTGAAAATGCTGGAATGAAGTTCGCCTTACTGACCGAAGCAGGAGACCGCTGTCTTATTGGATCCGAATTGCTCGTAAGCGAGAAGCTGAACGCTGGCGAGAGTCGCAAGGTAGAGGGTTCCGCATAATGATAAACGCACCTATGCGAATGAAAGCAGCACTCGCCATTTACTTATTTATTGGTGCGATAGATATCATACTTGGGGTGAGGTATTTCTCTTCAAAAGAGTTTATGTCTTATCATTCCCAGGCGGTCGGCGCTCCTTGGCAAGAGGTTGATTTGGGCGCCCAGACGTTGATATTGGCGCTCATGAAAGTCGCTGGCGCGGGGTGGTTTATCTTGGGTTTTTTCACCATTATTCTGGCATTAGCGGCGTTTAAAACGGGTAGCGCCGTTGCGAGGTGGACGTTACCGATGGGGACGCTCATTTTTTATTTGGCGAGTTTTGCAGCTACCTGGGGGGTATACCAAGAAACGGGAGCGCCAACGCCCTGGGGGCAGTCTTTAGCGGTGATTGGATTTGCGTTGCTCGCTTTGGTTATAGACGCGCCTTGGTCCCCGCGTGTTTTGGACACGAAATAATGCAAGCGCTTGTTAAATATGGTGTAGCAGCCACGATGATATGGGGAGAATGGATGGCTAAAATACTTTGCACGACAGTGTGGGCTAATCGCAGCTGGCACTCCAGCTGCGACTGAGGAGAAACGATGATGGAAGCTATACACCCAAACTTGTCTCTTCTGAAAAAATCAATCTGCAAGACCTGGATGCGTGTAAAAGTATTATTGCTGACGATTTTGTTTGGCACTACTTCAATCGACATTTACCTGAGTTGGAAGGCGACTATCGCGGTGTTGACGGGTTGAAGAGCTTCTTTGCCAAGCTGGGTGAAAGAAGTGACAGTAGTTTTCGAGTGAATGTAATCGATGGTCGGGCGGCTGGCGATGAACTAGTTGCCACTCAGGTGTGCAATTGCATGAACTTGGAAGGCAGCTCAATAGAGTTCGATGCTGTCGTTGTTTGGCGAATCGTCAATGGTAAAGTTGCCGAAGCGTGGGATATTCCCGCAGTCAATACGATTCGGCCTGTCGAGAAGGGTTAGGGCTCTTGTTCCATGTTTGCCAGCTGGACAGCCTCGGATTGAGTCGGACCCGATAAGGCGTCTATCAATTTCGTTGCGGCGAATGTCCGAAACTGGCCTATTTCCGCAGCCTGGTAGCTGTTTTTTAGGGCAGCTCTGGGGAATGCAGGCGCTTTCCGAGGCCAAGCGCAGCGTTCGAAAATGTGCTGCTATGCGCAACACCGGTTGATGGACCCCCTCAGGTCAGATCAAGCGCATATTCCCGTAGAACATTTAGAGGCACTGTATCAAGCGCGGCTTCATGCGTGCGTTTAAGATAGACCCGTGGCGCTTTCCCATCCTGATGCGCCTCAAGCCAGCGCCCTGCACAAAGACACCAGCAATCGCCTGCCTTCAGTCCTGGAAAACCGAACTCGGGTCTTTCCGTTATCAGGTCGTTTCCCCGACCAAGGGAATACTCCAGAAACTCATCAGACAGGCTGGCGCAGACAGTATGCGAACCATGGTCCTGCGCCCCCGTGTTGCAACATCCATCACGATAAAAGCCCGTTGCCGGGTCCTGTCCATAAGGCTCGAGGGCCTCGCCGAAAACATTCTTTGAATCATTCATAGCCGAATTTTACACTCGACCGTCAACCACTGCATGTAAGACAAGAAAAACTGGCAGGTATTTTGAGCTTCCGCTTATGGCCGTTCTCAGAAGCCCAGGCAGCCCATTTCAGCGTCTGCTATGGAGAATACAGACTCTAAGATTACATAAATCCGGGGTCTGACAAATAGTTCACAGCTGTATTTGGCTGGTTCCCTAGGACGGGTCGGCTCCGCGTGCGATCAAATACGCCTTGCGCGCCCAGAATAGAAGATCGACCACGGGATAATTGGTCCGGAACAAATCGAATGCGACCCAGTCGGGGCCAACTTCGGTGGCATTCAAGCCCCCGGTCTCCAGGGCACGCCCCTTGAATGTTTCGTCGAGGCGAAAACCAATCTGGGACATTCCGTACGCAACAGCGAATACCACGTCCTGTGTTGTGAGAACAATATAACCATAGTTTGCCGGCTCGGAACTGTACAGTTGTACATCGCCAAGCGGTGCAGAAGCTTCAATAAGGACGTCTGCAACGTCGGAGTGGGCATTCTTACCTTGGAGGAACATCAATATGTCTTGATTCTTGTCGTTGCTTACAGAAGCGGGTAGGGGCTGCAACTTGGGCATCTATGGATCTCGATTTGCGACTAAAATAGTCTGCCTAACGCTCACACCAGCGGCCTTGCGTTAGCCAGGTCCGACTGCATGTCCTTGTTAGAATTGTCATGTATTGTCCTGCTATCAGATGGCGCTTGTTCTCGATTAAGCATTCCATAGTCTCTGCTAACATTTGCTACTCTCAACCGGTAATCCGAAAATACCCCATCACGACCTTTTTCTTGTGCGAGACGGTGTGATTCAATGTTTCTCCATTCTTCTATCGCTTTTTCATCTCTCCAAAATGAGAGTGATAATAATTTTCCTTCGACCGAAAAGCTTGAAAACCTTTCTATTGAAATAAAACCATCAATATTCTCTAATTTCGGTTTCAATTTGGCAGCAATATCTAAATATTCTTGTACTTTCCCTTCAGCCGGAAACACTTCAAAAATCACAGCAATCACAATTTTTTCTCCTCTTTGCGAGATTAAATTATCGCTATATCTGAAAATCTAACCTCGTTTTTATAAGGCTTTCGCCTTGATAACATATTATTACTTTATCATTGGGTGTCTGATTATGGCCGTTCTCAGAAGTTGAATTAGGTTTCGTCAGTGTCTGTCTTGGAGAATGGAGCCAGGGTTAAATTATATTTTTATGCCAGGCGAGTCCTGGTGGCACCACAGCGCCGACATACATCCTTTTCAACAGCGTCAGTGCCAAATTCAAAAGTGACGTTAGCTACACGATAATCATGGAACCCCAACCAGCAAAGAATTTGGCCTAGTAGGGGTGGTAGCTTTACCATTTCAGTAGTCCCCATTCGATTGACAGCCTGATTCTACACCCGGGTTAAGATTATTGCTGCTCACTGTAAGCCGACGCTTAAAATACTGAGGCCAGAGGCGATTTTCGACCCGAAGCCGTCACTCAGATATGCAATATCAAGGACTTCATGGCGCCCTAACCGATCCTTTAGTACCGCTGGAATGGGTATCAAATGGCGATTCACCTCGCCGGATTAAAGGTAGAATTTTGACGACTAACGGTCCAATTCGCTGCCGATTAACACCTATGCTTAGTGTGCACTTACTTAAATGTGAACCTCATCACACATACAGGGATAGTCGTACCGTCAATTTCAGGATCGAAAAAGTGAGTTGCTAAAGATTCTGGGACGAGTCAACCCGAAGTTTATTCTTCTCTTTTCCTCGTGTGTAAAGTTCATAGCGCAAATTTCCACTAAAAGCGCTAGGTGCATTTATTAACGATTAATTAACCAAGAGGGAATTATAATGCGTAGAGAAAATTTAAAAACCCGGATACTTACCGTTGCGATTTTGGCTTTATCAACTAGTTGGGCGGTTGCTGCACCACCTGTTGACAAGCCAGAAAAACCCGCCAAGCCCACCAAAATTACGATACTGCATTGTGGCTGCAGTGATTCGGGCGACGCTTTGGTGATGAAGGAAATCTCGGTATCCTCAAAAAGCTTGGGCCACCAAAATCACTCTACCAGTTCCGTGGAGTCCTGTGATGTTATAGACGAAGATGGCAATGTAACCGCCACCAACAACTTCTCTCGAGTGGCCCCGGACTGTATCGTTGAGCCAGAGGGAAGGCTAGGCTTCCTTTCTTGTGATATTGTAATACCTGGGGCGGGTGAAGTATGTGGATTACAGGAATAAGCCTTCCGAGTCAATGTACGTGAATGCAACGTAGGGACCTCCTATGTGTTGAAATAGATGTAGCCCTCCGGCAAACCCATCTGTTTTTGTTGGCCCCAGTTGCTGACCATGGTGTCCACCTAGATTTAGGTGGACACCTCTTTGCCTACTGTCAGCAACGACACTCATCATCGGCTGGCAAATAGCCATCAATTATCCCGAATCGTTTTCTCTGCACTTCTTTTTTTGCTCATCATCGTTTCCTCATCAAGGTTAACGATGAACTAAAACTGTCTCTTAGTAAATCAGGCTAGCGGTCCACATTGGGCTGACGGGGAACAGGCCTCTTAATAATTATTAGAGGATGGGCATTTATATCGGCATATTCCATGTTAAACATGAAACCGCAACTTTAATTTTCAAATTATAGCCCAGTCCCAAATGCTAATGTCCGCTTCTGGCCGAAGATTGCCACTGTTAGAGAGGTTTTCAGCGTCTGCTTTCGAGAAAACAGGCACTCGAACTCGATCGATCAGCTACGAAAACCGATCCTTCACTCAGATTTGAAACGCCAGGAGTCGCTTCCTGCCTGAAACAGGCTTTCGAGGAACAACGAACCAAAAATGTTAACCGATAGGACCGCCCGACTTGTCGTAGTGGAATGAAACTTGAGCGCCACGAAATCCAAAATACATCGGCTACCACGTCGATGTGCAGATAATGGAGCAGTTTTAATAATTAGATGTCTGAACGTCATCCCCGTAAGCGGGGATTATATAATAGTTCATCAGTATCATAAGCTCCACTTACGTTTAAATTCAGTAGTGGAGGGAACAACTCGGATTCGCGCAGACTCTCCGCAAGCATCGCGATAAAACTTTTTTTTAATCGGTCTTCAGTAAACACGTGTTGAACATCGATAACATCAAAATATTTGTTATCTTCATAATTTTCATTCCATTGGATTAATGGGCATTCCTCCCTGATATGAATCGAGCTGCCAATTCCCTTATGGATAGATCGAACTTCAATTTCACCAGACTCATGATTTTCATTAAGGTAGAGACAGGAGCTAATTTCCACTTCGAGTTGATTTTGTAGTGCGTTACGAGGATGAATTTCACCGATCAAGTGCACCATTCGGGAGGTATTAATACTTTGGTCAACCAGATTGTACGTACTCAGGGCATCGTCGGGCGCAAAACTGTGCCCACCGTCTTTGAAAATAATCTTACCGACGGTCAGGACATTTTCAACAATGTTGGCCGCATAGTATTTTGAAATATCCTGGAAATCTTCAATCATTGAAATTGCACCCGAATTCTAAGCAGTTATCGCTATTAGTAAATATAGCTCAATAAACGAAAGTAAATATGACTTAAAAATAATATTGCAAATGCTTTGTAAAGCGTGTCCCAAATATCAAATACCGATTAGCTGAGCACGATAAAAACTTTTCATAAATGAAGCAAATTATGGCTAATTTGGATTAAAGATTAAAAAAAGCGGGATTACATTAGGTGGCACGCAGATATCAATTGCACCGGCTGAACCAAGGAGTTCTAAGCTGTGGTTTTATATCTACTGAAGGCCTGCACTGTGCTGGAAGCAGAGGTAAGGGAGTAAATTGAGAGTGTCCGTATATGGACTCCTCCTCGTTTGCAAGTAATCGGTTTGTGGCAGCTGGCTCGACTGCATACGTATATCCGGCCTCTTCAGGAGGCATACGTTGATGCCGGGCCATAATGGGGTTTTCGCGCGCCGATTCCCTACTGTTCCTTCGTGTTATTACACACACGGACACTCCCGGGTTTTACCGGCGCCGGTTCGACCTGTTTGCCATTAACCGCTTACTTCGCAATCGTCAATTGAATAAACTTTCCTCGTTACCGGTATTTAATTTACTGATGCTGCCGCTAAATCCGGATCATAATCAACACCACTGGTCATCATCGCCCAGGCCATTCGTGCCATCTTGTTGGCTAGCGCCACGGCCACCACATTGGCATGTCGCCGGGACTGAAGATCGATGATCCAGCGACTCAGTCGATCATCTTTATCTTTAGCCGTGCGCATCGCAGAACGGGCACCGTGAACCAGTAAACAGCGTAGATAGGCATCACCGCGCTTACTGATCCCGAGTAACCGATCCTTGCCACCGGAACTGTGCTGCCTGGGAGTTAAACCCAGGGCTGCTGCCATGTCTCGACTTTTACGGTATTGTTTTCCATCCCCGATGGTGGCTACCAGGGCCGTCGCAATCAACGGACCCACACCGCGCAACTGCTGCAAACGTCTGGCCGTGGGATCTTCTTGTGCAACCACCGCGATCTGTTTATCCAGTTCAGCCATCCGCTGATCCAGGGCATACAAGTCTCCCCATAACCCCTGAAGGAGCTGCCTGAACAAGAAAGTTAAACCATTGTCAGCATCTTCCAACCACTGAGGGATGGCTCTACGTAGAGCATGTAACTGTAGCGGGGCTACCAGACCATACTCGGTGACCAGACCGCGGATCTGATTCGCCTTGCCGATACGGTGGCTCTTGATCTCATCCCGGATACGATGCATCGCTTGCAGATCCTGTTGTTCGACCGTTTTTACCTTGATCGGATACATATCGGGTCTGCCCATCGCCTCGCAGATGGCCTGGGCATCATTGGCATCGTTCTTGTTACTCTTGATATAGGGCTTGACGAACTGTGGCGGGATGATTTTCACCGGGTAACCTTGCTGCATCAATTGTCTGGCCCAGTGATGAGCACCGGCACAGGCTTCCATGCCGATCTCGGTCCCGGGTTCAACCGTATCGCATAAAACCGGTAACCATTTGGACCGGGATAACTGTCGCTTCCACACGGTTTTACCTTTGTAATCGGCGCCGTGTAACTGAAAAACATTTTTTGCCAAATCAACACCAACTCGATTAATCTTCATCGTGGACTCCTCTTTCTCGTTAACTGAAATGTCACAATCTCAGTTTGGCACATCGATGCCGGTAGAGTGAGGAGGAGTCCATCCCATTGTTCCTGGCCGAAGATTGCCTCCTACTATGACTTTATGAGAGTCTGCTTCCGAGAAAACTGAACCTCAAACTCGATTATTCAGCGATGATAGCCGACCCGCAGCAGTCGTTTGGCATTGATAAGCAATTATTGAAAGATGCTTGGTCAGAAGAACCCTACCCGTTACCCTTGACCGCCTGAAATTTCGGGAGAAGATATTATCCCGACGGACTTTGCCGACACCGCGATAGCAAACAGCGCCCGATGTATATTTCTTGTTGGTAAGACTTATTCTTAACCGATATATCGAAGCGCGGATCTAATGGCTTCCGACATATCATTATAAGCCTTGCGCAGATCGCGCTCGGTCTCATCGTCACCGACGCGGCCTGCGTGTTGAATGTCGGTATAACGGGCACGAGCCGCCTCTAAATGAACCTCCGCTTCCACGATCTGCTCATGAGCCTTTCGCGTCGCGTCGCTCTCAGAGATCCTAATCTCATCACGCAACCTGGCCAATTGTGCTTCGGCAGAATCGAGCCCACCTCCTAGTTCTTCTACTGTCTTGCCTTTATCGTGAGACATCTTTCACCTCTCTTATCAACTTGGCAGTTTTACAACACCATTTGATTCATATTATTCCTCACAATGTCTACGGGATTGATGTGAGTCAATCGGTAGCCAGAAGTTCTCTCCGACTTTAGTTCCAGAAAATGGAGATATTTTAAGTTTTCGAGAAATCTGGGCGACAGCTTATGGCCGTAGTAAGGCGCCGGTGTTCCGAATTTGAGTGTCCGCTAGCGGGAAATGCTAGCCTGGGAAACGGCACTCAGCCAATAAATTACTATCGACCTGCACAATATTCTGCATTGGAATTAACACTGGGTATTCAAAATCCTCAGAGTCATGCTAATCTTGCCGTGCTTGGTGGAGCAAACCACCCGTAACTAGAGGTTATACCATGAACGAGGAAGCCAGCGGCCTTCCCGAGCAACCGCGTATTCGACCCGCGGATCCACGCTTTTCTTCAGGGCCGTGCAAAAAGTATCCCGGCTGGGACATCACCCATTTAAAGACCGAATTTCTCGGGCGCAGCCATCGCGCCAAACTCCCGAAGCAACGTCTTGCCGACGCCATTGAAATCTCGCATCGCCTGCTCGGTCTGCCCGCGGACTGGAAACTCGGTATCGTTCCCGGTTCTGACACCGGTGCTTTCGAAATGGCGATATGGTCGTTGCTCGGATCCCGTCCCGTGGACGCACTGGTCTGGGAGAGCTTTTCCAGTGACTGGGCAAACGATCTGCAAGCACTGGATTTCGAGTTGAACCTGTACCAGGCCGATTACGGCGAACTTCCCGACTTGAACCAGGTAAATCCGGAGCACGATCTCGTCATGGTCTATAACGGTACCACCAGTGGTGTTTGCCTGCCCAACCTGGAATGGCTAAATGCTGAGCGTGATGGGCTGGTATTGTGCGATGCGACCTCCGCGGCATTCGCCATGCCGATTGATTTCGACAAGCTCGATGTCGTCACCTGGTCCTGGCAAAAGGTCCTCGGCAGCGAGGGCGCCCACGGCATGCTCGCGCTTAGCCCGAGAGCCGTGGCGCGACTCGAATCTGCCGTACCCTGTTATCCATTACCCAAACTATTTCAACTGGCCAAGGGCGGTAAGCTGATCGACGGTATTTTTAAAGGTGCCACGATCAACACCCCCAGCATGCTGGCACTCGAAGACTTGCATGCTGCGCTCGCCTGGGCCGAGTCCCTGGGTGGCATTGAGGCATTGTGGCAACGTACGCGCAGCAATTTCGAATGCATTGACAACTGGGTTGGGGAATCGAACTGGATCGACTGGCTGGCCCGTGATCCGGAGACCCGTTCGCCGACCTCGATGTGCTTACAGGTTGTCGATCCTGACTTTACAAGTTTGTCAGCCGAGGAACAGCAACAGTCGATTAACTCGATGCTGGCCAGGCTCGAGCAGGAGAACGTGGCGCTCGATATTGGTAACTATCGCAGTGCACCGCCCGGGTTTCGAATCTGGGGCGGGGCCACCGTTGACACCAGCAACTTGGAAGCCTTGACGCCCTGGCTGGACTGGGTGTTTGCAGATTTCAAGCATTCCTTGCAGGAGAAATAACATGACTAATCCCAGAGTTTTAATTTCTGATTCGATGTCGAGCCAGGCGGTGTCCGTATTTGAAGACCGTGGTGTCGAGGTAGTGCAGTCGAGCAAGTTAAGTGAGGCAGAACTAAGCGAAATGATCGGAGAATTCGATGGACTCGCGATTCGATCTTCAACAAAGGTGACCGCGGAGCTGCTCGAGCATGCCGGGAAACTGAAGGTCGTCGGGCGTGCCGGGATCGGGGTTGATAACGTCGATGTCCCCGCCTGTACCCGGCGTGGAATCGTGGTTATGAATACGCCATTGGGTAACGCAATCACGACCGCGGAGCATGCAATGGCGATGATGCTGGCGCTGGCACGTCATATACCGCAGGCGAACAGCTCTACCCACGATGGCAAGTGGGAAAAGTCCCGTTTCATGGGGATAGAACTGACTGGCAAACTGCTCGGGCTCATTGGTGCCGGTAACATCGGTTCGATCGTCGCCAGTAAAGCGATCGGGTACGGACTGCATGTACAGGCCTACGATCCCTACCTGACCGAGGAGCGAGCCGCGAAGCTGGGTGTCAAAAAGGTTGATCTCGACACCCTGCTTGCCAATTCCGATATTGTTTCACTGCACGTGCCGAAGACGCCCGAGACCGCCAACATCATCAGCGCCAGCGCGATCAACAAGATGAAACAGGGCAGTATGCTGATCAATTGCGCACGTGGCGGCCTGGTCGATGAACTGGCCCTGCTTGCGGCCCTCAATAGTGGGCACTTGAAAGGCGCCGCGCTCGATGTCTACGAGGTTGAACCCGCCCGCGAAAATCCGCTGTTTGAACTGGATAGCGTAATCTGTACCCCGCATCTCGGTGCCTCGACGATCGAAGCACAGGAGAAGGTCGCGATCCAGATTGCCGAGCAGATCAGTGACTATTTGTTAGGCGGTGCGATCAATAACGCCATCAACGCACCCAGCATCAGTGCCGAGGAAGCTCAGGTATTGCGACCTTACCTGCAACTGGCGCAGTGCCTGGGTTCGTTCGTGGGTCAGCTTACCCATGATCCTATTAAAACCTTGACGGTTACCTATGGTGGCGAGGCCAACGATTTGAACGTTTCGCCGTTAACGGTGCAGGTGGTGCAGTCGATACTGGAATATCACAGCAGTTACGTTAACTCGGTGAATGCCCGCGAAGTCGCGCGTGATCGCAACATCAATGTTATCGAAGCACACAATGAGGGACGTGACGAATATCCCTGCCGTATCACGGTCGGGGTTGAAACCGAATCGCAATCGCGCAGTATTTGCGGCACGCTGATTCAAAATCGGCCACGCGTGATTGACGTTAAGGGGATTCCACTGGAGTCCAAACTCGGTGAACACATGCTCTACATTACTAACGATGATAAACCCGGTGTCATCGGCGATATCGGCAGTACCACGGCGCAGCGCGGCATTAACATTGCGAACATGCATCTCGGACGGGATGGCCCGAATGGTAATGCTATCGTGTTACTTGAAATCGACGAGAAACTGGGTAATGACGATCTCGATCATTTGCGTTCACTGCCGAATATTAACGATGTTCAATATCTGCATTTCCCCGCCTTGCAATGACAGAAAGCGCTCACGATGATATCCCCCGATGGATGATGCGCGGCGACAGGGATGAACCTTTTGTCATTACGCTTTGTGCCAATGAAGCGGTAGATAATGCATTGCAGCAGCTCAGCGGCATGCTCGGAGACCTGCAAATCGACGCGCAGCAAACACATTCGTCACAGGCCGGTAATGTAACCGTATTCTGTAAACCCGCGCAGGCATGGTCGCTGTTGCAGTCATTACGAGAAAACCTGGCACACACCGATGTTTATATACAACCACGCAGCGAGTTGGGTAAACGCTTGTTGATCTGCGACATGGATATGACCATCGTCGCTGCCGAAACCCTCGATGAAGTTGCCACGATACTCGGCCTGGGCGAACGAATTGCGAGCATTACCACGCGCGCGATGCATGGCGAAATTGATTTCAATGCCGCGCTGCGTGAACGAATCGCGATGCTTGCAGGACAGTCGGTGCAGGTATTCCACGATATCGCGCAGTCGCTGTCGTTTAATCCTGGTGCTGAGCAATTGCTCGCTGCCGCGAAAGCGGCCGGTGTGCATACGATTCTGATCAGCGGGGGGTTTTCACAGGTGGCCGAACCTGTTGCGCAAAAACTCGGGTTTGATGAAGTCCATTGTAGCCAGCTTGAGCTTGACGGTGAGATACTGACCGGGGGTCTGCTGGACCCGATCGTAAATGCTGACTATAAATGCCGCATCCTGCAGCAACGCGCTCAGGCACTGGGCTTTGCGTTACGCGATTGCTGCGCGATCGGCGATGGTGCCAACGACCTGCCGATGCTGAGCGCTGCCGGACTCGGCATCGCTTACCATGCCAAGCCGGTGCTGCGCGCGGCGATCAGCTGCCATATCGATGTTACCGATCTCGAAAGCGCAATTTATTTCATGGGTTTGAATCACGCTAGCGACTGACAGGGCTGAGTCGATTGCGATTACAGGTCGAAAAGAATATCAGAACGGATGATGTACTTTACCCCTTCAGTGATTTCCTGCGAGGCGTGCATGCAGTGCAGCGGATGCACGCCATGTGGAAAACACAGTGCGCCGCCGATGGGGGTGCGAATATCGATGACGATGGCATCATCGGGATTACTGGCCGGGTGCGCTGGATTATCCGGGCTAACGAAGAAGCGAGTTGCACCGCCCTCGTAGTTCTCGCTCAGGAATAGCAGGAAACTGAGCTGGCTCCAGCGATCGCTATAGGCGTTGTCAATCAGTTCGCCATCGATAACGCGCGAACCCGGCCAGGAGCCATCGGTATGGGGCGCGAAATAGTCTCCGGGCCCATAACGATAAAAGCGAAAGCGTGAGTTAATCCCGCAGGCACGCTTACCGGCGTTATATTCATGGGTATCTTTGAGCTGCTCGCGACAGCGCTGCCAGATGATGTCATTGGTTTCGTCATCGACAATCCAGGTGAAACTGTCGTTGTGGCGGATTGCACGCGGCAGGGAAACAGCCGCGTCTTCGAGATAACCCATTTTCTCGGACAGGTCGACAAGGCGCTCGCATTCGGTTTTGGACAGGACGTTCAGCAGCTGGAACGCCCCCGGGACATTTTCGAAATCGTGACGTGAAACCGTGGCAGTTCGGTGTCGATGCAGGGCGGCCGGATTGGCATCCCGGTTGGCCCAGGCTGGAATTTCGAATTTTTCTGCACCTGCTTCGTGCGCGATGATATAAAAGTTTGACACAGGAGGCCCCGGCAATTGGTGAAAAGTATATACGTTTGATTTTCGCGAGGTCCAGTAAAGCCCTGCCTTTGGAAACTGCGCTAGTTCCGGTGCATGAGAAGCCGCATTCAGGGAGGCCCGGCGGATTGCGGCTTTTTACGCGGAAGCTTCCAGTGGCTTAAAAACAGCGCAAACACGATTAATGCCATCCCCGCGATGCGCTCCGGTGACAGGGTTTCGCCGATGATGGTCCACGCCAGTAATAGAATAACGACCGGTTCGAAGTTAAGCAGCAGCGCGAAGATGGCGCCGCCGATACGGCTGATCGCCTGCAGCGACATGACGAAGGAGGTCACCGATGCCACGGCAATCAGGCCCAGGTATACCCAGCCGACGGATTCGCGCGGCGGCACCAGGTCGAATCCGAATGGTATAAGCAGCAGCGTAAAGAGTATCGACGTAAGCATGATCCAGGTGGCGCCGACGTAACTGTCGGTCTGCGGTGGAAACCTCTCATAGCTGAGAATGAATACGGTGGTCCCGATCGCGCCAATGAAAGCCAGCGAGACCCCGGTCGGGTCGTATTCATGAAAATCGGGTCCGAGTGCGATACCGATGCCGATGAAGGCGAGCACAAAGGCCAGCAGTTCGTTGCGGGTGACCGGTTCGCGGTGTGCGATGCGTTTGTAGGCGACAACCAGTAGCGGAAAGGTATAGAAAATAATTGCCGCGAGGCTCACCGGGATGTAATTGACCGCTCCGAGATGCCCGATCGAAGTGGCAAACATACCGACCACGCAAATTGCAAACAATTTGGGCGTGACTTCCAGTTTCCAGGATTTGCGCAGGATCAGAACCAGCATTACCATCACTGCGGCCGACATCAGGAAACGGAACAGTGTCAGCGATACGGGGGTAGTACCGGTGTCGTAGGCCAGCCGCGACAGCGTAGTGTTGAAACCATAGAAAATTGCTGCGCCCAATGCGATTGCACGACCGACAATCTGGTTTCTATTCATGTTAGAGTATGCACAGCCAAAAATCCGAGAGGGTGAATTATGAGTCAGCCAGCCAACAAAGCAATGGCGGAAACGCTGCTGTTTGAAAACCTGCCTTACGAGGTTGATGGCGGGATCGCCAGCCGCGCTTCGATCGGGCTGATCGTATTGGCCACCGACTACACCATCGAGCACGAGTGGCGCCAGGTTTTTGCCGGGCTTGACGGGATTGCGCTCTACCAGACCAGGATTCACAACGAAGACCTGATAACACCCGAATCGCTGCGCGCGATGGGGCCTCGTATTGTCGAATGCGCGCGCATCATAACGCCCGATACACCGCTAGACGTGATTGCCTACGGCTGTACCTCGGCGTCGATGGCGATCGGCGAGGAGGGGGTTTTTGCCAACATCAGGCAGGCCAGGCCCGACGTCAAATGCACCACGCCGATTACTGCCGCTTTTGCCGCTTTCGATGCGTTCGGGGCGAGTCGTATCGGTGTCCTGACCCCATACCCGGCCGATGTCAACCGGATCGTTGCTGACTACATTACCGCGCGCGGATTCGAGGTCCCGGTATTCGGCTCCTTCAACTCGGATCGCGATACCGTCGTCGCCCGAATCACGCCGCAGTCGATAGAGCAGGGCGTGCGCGAAATCATCAAGCATGGCGAAGTCGATGCAATCTTTGTTTCCTGCACCTCGGTGCGACTCATGCAGGTCTGTGCCGATCTCGAAAAAAACCTCGATATTCCGCTGACATCTTCAAACCATGCGATGGCCTGGCATGCCTTGCGACTGGCGGGGATCGACGACAAGCTCGGTCTCTATGGGCGACTTTATGAATTGCCGTTGCCTGCAGAATCGACCCGTAAATAGCCCGGCTTTCATCGAGCCAGCCGAGGCATACGCTTTCGATTTGAATTTGCAGATTTCCCGACGTTTAAAAATTCGGATTGCCGTCATGCCGGTTGCCTGATGCTGCCCTTAATCACGCCCCCTCAAAGTATCTGCCTGGTACGCCTATCGGCACTGGGTGACGTTACGCATGCGATCCCGGTGTTGCGCGCCATTCAGCACAACTGGCCGCAAACACGGATTACGTGGATCTGCGCGGCGCTTGAACACAAACTGCTGTCATGCCTCGCAGGCGTGCGTTTTATCGTGCTCGCCAAGCGCGGCGGCTGGAGTGCTTACTGGAAACTAAAGCAAGACCTGGGCGGTGAAAAGTTTGACGTCATGCTGCAGATGCAAACATCGGCACGTGCAAATGTCACCGGCGCCTGTGTCAAAGCCGATATCAAACTGGGTTGGGATAAGTATCGGGCGCGGGATCTTCATCGGCTGTTTATGACCCATTCGGTACCGGAAACGAGGCAGGAACACCAGGTTCAGGGACATTTATCCTTTGCTCGAACGATTGGGCTGGATGTGCACGAACCGGTCTGGGACTTTCCGATCGGTGAAGACGCCAGGGCGTTCGCCGATTCGATGTTGCCCGCGGATAATCGCATCCTCGTGATTTCACCCTGTTCGAGTCATCCCTATCGTAACTGGCGTGCCGATCGCTATGCAGCCGTGGCCGATTACGCAATCGAGTATCATGGTATGACTGTCGTACTGTCCGGCGGACCGTCCGATCTCGAACGCTCGACCGGTAAGGCCATTGAGCAGGCAATGACGAACCGGGTGACCAACTTGATCGGCAAGGACACACTGCCGCAGCTGGCTGCCCTGCTGCAGCGCGCCGATATTGTTTTAAGCCCCGACGCCGGGCCAGTTCACCTTGCCAATGCGCTGGGGACTGCGGTCATCGGTTTGCACGCCTGCACCTGGTCGCGACGCAGTGGGCCCTACAACTCGCTCGATCTCTGCGTCGATAAGTTTGTGGAGGCGGCGCAAAAATTCAGGGGGAAAAGTCCAGAGGAATTGCGCTGGGGCACACGGATCGAGGCCGAAGGTGTCATGGACCTGGTTGAAACTGACGCGGTTATCGATCGCCTGGACCTCGCAGTCGGGCGTCTTGGCAATTGATTAGCGGGACTCCCGTTCCGTTGTCAGAGACGTCATCGGGTTGCAGGTTTTTCGGGCGATCAGTATCAAAAGTATCGAGCATCTTTCTGGTAAACCCAGGCCGAGAAAAATATTGAGATTTCAGGATATGAATCGTTACTTTACTACCCGTACAATTCAATATCGTCCCTTGCACGATTCTCGTCGAGGAGTTAGTTTACGACCTATGCTGACACGACTAATTTCCACAACTTTGCTTGCGCTCTGGACAACCGTGGCGTTCGCCGCGGAGGTCAGGTTGACATTCGTCGGCGCCAGTACAGCGCAACTCGAAAATCCCCATGATCTCAAGTTGACACCCGATGGCAGATATTTATATGTCTCCGATGTCGGCAACGATCGAGTCGCGATGCTAGATCCGGAGTCGCTCGAACTACTCGGTGAGTTCGGCTCTGACCACCAGTCGGGTACACATGACATCGATTTCGACCACCTGGGAAGAGCTTTTGTCGCCGATACACACAACAATCGGGTCACGATATACGAAATCGAAGGTACCAGCGCGAAACTCGTCGGCGAACTCGGCGAGCGCGTGCGGGGACCGGAGGGCGTGCTGGTCCATCCGAACGGTCGTGTTTACGTGGCCGGGGCCTGGTCGGGAAATGTTGTCGCTTATCTTGATGGGAAAGTTATCGGTGAACTCACGGGCCTCTCGTCGCCGCATGACCTGGAACTCGGCAAGGGCGGCGATATCTGGCTGGCCGAAGCCGGTAAAAGCCGCATGTTATTGCTAACTCCCGACCTCGAGATCAAGACCGAACTTGCTCGCAACGAGTATGATTTTAACGGGGTGCGTTACCTGGACCTGACTGCGGACGGCACCATCATCGCCGCAGACAAGAACAATCATGTCGTCAAGTTTATTGCCGCGGATGGTAAGTTGCTACTGGTGCTTGGTGACGGTCGGCCAGGAAAAGGCGCAGGTCGTTTTACGACGCCCGAAGGAGTCGAGGTACGTGGCTCTGAATTGTGGCTATCCGATTCGGGCAATGACCGTGTCGTCAAGTACAAGCTCGACCTGGAGTAGGCCCAATGTGGCTCAAAACTGCCATCGGCGTGCTCGCGCCTGTCTAGATTAAGAGCTGTGCCTGCCGCGAGATGGACCATGCCCCAATTCTCCGGAAAACTGGTCTAGGCACGGGGTTGTGAAAATACCGGTATCAAAAGTACCGCTGCGCGTATTTCATGGCGATAGCGGGGACTGCAAAACGCCACCGTAATTTGACAATTTTGTACAGTTTTTGACATTAATGGCAAGTTTGACAAGCCTGAAATTAAAGAATTGTCCATGCCCGGCCGATACCAGACGCACAGCTTACTGAAATTGAAAGTTACCTGATTTCTGCTATACATATTAATCTGGCCAACTGATTGCTATTGGCTTGAATATTGCAGAAACATAACAACAAGTAAGTCATAATAAATATCGTAACCATCGAGGCATCACCTAATTTTTAAAGAGGTGACGCATGAAAATGAAGAGCACGATATTGTGGCGATTTGCCGTGCTGGGATTATTTATAAGCATGGTACCGCTCGGTATCTACGCACTCGAGAAGCACGACAAAGTCGATACCGACAAGATGCTCGATGTTTCTGTGTCAATTCGCACCATGTCCCACGTGACCGTCGACAAGTTTGGCGACTCGGTCTGGGACGTCAGTAACGGTTCCGGATTCCTGGTTTCATCCAGAACCTGCGAGGTCTGGACCAATCATCACGTTATTGCCGACGCTGCATTGATCGAGGTTTTCCCGAGAGGATGGGACCGCGCGCAAGGCATCCCCGCCACCGTCATTAACTCTACGCCCAGGTCGGACATTGCCATCCTGCAGCTTGATGATTGTATTGGTGTTCCGGCGGCACGGCTTGGAGATTCTGAACTCGTCCAACCCGGTGATGAAACTTTCGCGGTTGGTAATCCGCTGGGCCGTAATCCCGACTCGATCAGTCGTGGCATCATTTCACATACACAACGTTACCGCGAAGGCACAACCCCTTACCTGCAGACCGATGCCGCGATCAATCCCGGTAATTCGGGCGGTGCCCTGTTTGATCGCAAGGGGAACGTGATCGGGATTAGCACGGCTATCGAAACCACACGTTACGGAACCAATCTCGGAGTTGGTTATGCGGTACCGATTAATCTGGTGAAAGAGGTCGTTGCGGAACTGCGCCTGGGACCGCCGAGTTGGGGAGATGCAGGCTTCAACGGCATTGTCAGTGCGTTGACGCCGGATGAAGCAGAGGTTTTTGACGTTCCCGGTGGTGGCGGTGCGCTGGTCGTGACCAGCACACCTGAAGAAGGCCCGAGTTCAGGTCATATACTCGCGCATGATGTCATTTATCGCGTCGGTGATTCGAGCGTGACCGATACCGAACAGGTCGTCCGGATGATCGGGCAGCATCGCGTAGGCGAGAAGCTCGAACTGGCATTGATCCGGAGTGGTGAACAGAAAACGGTTGTTATTACGCTCGGTGAAGGCTGGAAGGCCGACGCTACTCCGGAACCCGACAAGTACGAGGGGTACCTGGGTATGACGCTCGAGATGTGGGATGCCGAAGAAGGTGATCGCGCAATGTTCAAGCGCCCGGTTATCACCAAGGTACACAGTATGGGACCGGCCCATAAAGCACATATCGCGAGCTCGCAGAAATCGATTGTTATCAACGGCCCGTATGTAATTCCCTACCTGCTCGATGTCAAAACTGTAATCGGCGTGGCCTACAAGGGAGAGTTCCATAGTGTTGAGACGGTGGATGATGTCGAGAAGTTTGCGACCGAAGCATACAAGACCGGGAATCCACTATTGCTAGAAATCGAGTTTTGGGCACGTACCAATCCCCGCGACCACAAGACTGCGCTTGAACTTGCAAGTACCTCCTTTTATAAATTGCAGCCGCAGCGCGCGCTAGCCGACCTACCGGATTTCCCGTTTAGTGAAGTTCGCGAACGCGAAATGTCGCAGCAACAATATCGACTTAAAGAAGCGCGCGACAGAATTATTACCAAGCTTTAAAGTTAGGTAGCGGGCGCGCCACCCTCGTTGCTGCGTCGTTCAATAAAGGCTTCCAATTCGTCACGGCGTGCCTGGTCCAGCGCCGGTGCATCAAATTCCTGCAGGATTTGCTTCCAGATACCGTTCGCACGCTGCGTCGCGGTCCTGGCACCGCTATCGGTCCACTGGCCGAAATTGCTCCAGTCTGATACCAGTGGCTCGTAAAATGCGGTTTGATAGCGATCCATGGTGTGCTGGCAACCGAAAAAATGACCGCCAGGTTCGACACTGGCAATCGCCTCGTAGGCGAGTTCCTCAGGATCGCTGTTAAGTGGCTCGAAAATCTCCGCGAAGATTTGCAGCATTTCGATATCGAGGATGAATTTTTCCATCGAGCCGGTGAGACCGCCTTCCAGCCAACCAGCTGCGTGCACCATCATGTTGACACCACCGAGCACACTGCCCCAGGCCGACATCAGGTATTCATACACAGCCTGTTCATCCGGGGCATTGGACGCGGTGGCCGCGGAGCCTCGCCACGGCAGACCGATATGCCGCGCCAACTGGCCGGCACCGAAAGCCGCCTGCACGAATTCGGGAGTGCCGAAGGCAGGAGAACCTGATTTCATATCGACATTCGAGGTAAAGGAACCGTAAATCACCGGCGCGCCGGGACTTACAGCCTGGGCCAACGTGATTCCGGCAAGTGCCTCGGCATGCTGCAGCACCAGTGCGCCGGGCATGGTCACCGGGGCCATCGCGCCGGCGAGCGTGAACGGCGTGATCACCGATACCTGGCCGGCCTTTGCAAAATCGATAATGCCCTGGCACATCGGCACGTCGAGTTGCCGAGGTGAATTTGTGTTGATTACGGTGTAGCACCAGGGTTTTGCCTCGAATTCCGACTCGTTGAGACCATAGGCGATACGGGTCATCGCAAACGCATCTTCAACCTGGGCCGAGCCCCTTGCAAAAATAAAAAAAGGTTTGCGGCTCAGACTGAGCTGGCTTTCAGTGACCCGGAAATGGCGCAGGTGCACCGGGATATCCTGTGACTCGACGTTGGGTGATTGCAGGTGCATCACGTCGAAGTGCTCGCTTAGCTTGATGATGTTACGTGTATCCTCGAGGGTTGCCGGGCGCTTGCCACGATCGAGATCGGAAATATGTGGTGCGCCACCAACTGAAACGAAACTAATATTATCTCCACCCATGATGACGTCGAACTCGGGCGTCCTGCCATGTAACACGAACTCACCCGGTGCCGATTCCAGGGCCGCGGCGACCAGCGCGCGGTCAATCTTTACCATTTGTGAATCCGCGTCGACGCTGGCACCGGCCTGTTTGAAATACTGCCGTGCTGCGTCGTTTAGTACCTTGATGCCGAGTTCCTCTATAACACGCAATGCCGTATCGTGGATCGCTTCGAGCCGATCGTTGCTAAAGGCCGGTTGCTTGAGCAGGGGATTTTTTAAATTGCGGTAATTAACCTTGCGCTGATGCGAGGTGTCGGCCACGCCATGATGCCGCCGCCCCTTGGGTCTTCTGCTCATGGTAATTTGTCTCCGTAGGTCTCGAGAATGTAGTTACGAAAGTTTTCAGTATCCGACGCTTTGAGTTGCTGGCCGGTAAAACAAACGAAATAGGCTTCGGTATAAGCCAGCCTTGTTGCCAGGGTTTCCTTTACCTCGAGTGCGTAAAATCCGATCTGGGAAAAGTAGAGTACGCGTGCGCGAATCAGGGCCTCTGGCATTGCATAACCAAAGCGGATGAAAAATTCACGTAGTGATGCGATTCGAGCTTCATCCTCGATATCCACCATGCTGCGGACGGTATCTGAACGCCGGGCCCATTCCCGTAACGCGAGGTCGAGTCTCGGATCGAACAGAGTGGCATCGATGCAGGTTTCAAAGAAACGAAAGATGCCCTCCGCGAGGCTGGCGGCATGGGTTACCGATTCGGTAATGGCCCTGGTATTCTTGTCCTTCCAGTAGCTCACAAGCGCATCGATCAGATCTTCCCGGTTCTCGAAATGCCAGTAAAAGCTACCGCGGGTTACGCCTAGGTCCTCGGCCAGTCGCGTGATGCGAACCGCATCGATTCCTTCTGCCACGAAAATATCGAGTGCTGTCAGCAACCAGTCGACACGCTGCAACTGCTTGCGTTCCGGACTCGTGATTCCGCGATTGGCGATTTCTTCGAGCAGGCTGGCGTCGGACATTATTGATTCCATACAGTTATGTATGTTTTAATATACAGAACTGTATGTTTATTGCAATATGAGAAATCGATATGGCGAGTAAAAAAACGCCGGTGCGTTTAGAGCGTTTCGATGAGCTTGAGTTTATGCCGCGTTTCGAATACGGCGAGATGGCGGAGGTGGCAGGGATTTGCAGCGCCGACGACGGCACCGAGCTGGGAACTGGTTGGGGTAAGCTGACTCATGCGCGCATTCCGTGGACCATCAAGTATGATGAAGTGCTGACCGTATTTGATGGCGTGCTCAAGTTGCATGCGAACGGTGAGGTGCATGAGCTCAAAGCGCGGGACTGTATCTGGTTGCCAAAAGGCACCGAATTGACCTATGAAGCCGAATCGGCGTTGATTCATTTTGCGATACATCCGTCCAACTGGCATGAAGTTGAATGAGTATCAAACAGGTTTCTCACCTGCCGGTTAACGACAATACGAACGGATGGAGTCACATCTTGCCGCCGCGCACTCCTCATCCGGCACTGGCGGGGCCGCAAAAATTCGACTGGGTTGTTGTCGGGGCCGGTTACGCAGGCCTGGCCGCGGCGAGACGACTCGCCGAAAATCGGCCCGACGACTCGATCGCATTGCTGGACGCCGGCGAAGTCGGGGAGAATGCCTCGGGGCGCAATTCAGGTTTCGCGATCGACCTCCCGCACGTGGTCGGCAGCTCGATGGACGAACTGGAGGGTTCGCATCGCTACATGGCACTGGCACGTGCCGCAATCACATACCACGAAACGCAGATCGGTCGCTACGGTATCGATTGCGACTGGAGCCAGCCGGGTAAATACCAGACCGCGAGCTCAGACCAGGGCGTGCGCGACATGCTCGAACCCTTCGCACGCGAACTCGAAGCACTTGAAGAGCCGTTCACCTGGATCGAAAAAGCGGATCTTGATAAGCGGCTTGGCACCACGCATTTCAAGGCCGCGGTTTACACCCCGGGCTGCCGGCTGCTGAACCCAGCGGCGCTGGTGCGCGGCCTCGCCGATAACATGCCCGCTAATGTGACGGTTTACGAGAACACCCCGGTCTTGTCCCTGGACCTTGGTACGGATGTCAAAGTCACCTCGTCTGCAGGCGCGATCGATGCAAAGCAGTTAATTCTCGGGGTTAATGCATTCGCGGAAAAGTTTGGTTTTTACCAGCGTCGCCTGCTGCCGTTTGCGGCCAATGCCAGTTTGAGCCGGCAACTGACCGCCGCCGAGCGTGAGGCTATCGGTTGTGAGGATAACTGGGGCGTAACGCCGGCCAATGCATTTGCGTCGATCACGATGCGTTTTACCAATGATCACCGCATTCTGATCCGCAATAATATTTACTATAACCCGTCGATGCGGGAAGCCGCTTCATACCAGGCTGAAATTGCGCGCCGCCACAAAAAACTATTCGATGAACGTTTTCCGATGCTGCCCGAGGTCAACATGGAGTACACCTGGACCGGTTTTATCTGCCTGTCGCAAAATGGTTCGCCGGGTTTTGGCCAGCTTGCGGATAACGTCTATACCTCGGTGTGTCAGAACGCGGTCGGTGTTACCAAGGGGACGGTGGGCGGCATGCTGGCTGCCGATATGGCCTGCGGGGTCGACAACGAACTGATTGGTTACATGCAAAGCCTGGGTGAACCCAACTTGCTGCCGATACGTCCTTTTCTCGGTATCGGGGTCAGGGCTCGTTTGGCCTGGGAATTGTGGAAGGCCCGCAAAGAGGTCTAGTGATCTTCACGCCACAATATGGGAAACCAGTCGGCCCGCATCTTGTCGCCGTGCTGCATTCCATGATCGACATAGGGTGGCGAAATCTCACCCGGACGTTCGCAGTAGGTAACGTCGTCACCCAGCCAGCGCGTTGAAAACGCGCGGCGCCTGTCCTTGACGACGGTATCACCAGTCCCGTGCAGGGTGCGAAAATCGAACACGATGGCATCGCCCGGCGCGAGCGACCAGGCGGCGATATCATACTGTTCCCGGTGCGCATCGATGTCCGGCACCGGCTCAAGCTTTTCACCGGGTTGATCATCGTTGAACGCGCTACCGTCTTCAAATACGCGTGGGTAAAACAGCTGCTTCCATCGATGTGATCCCCTGACGAACCGCACCGCCACGTCGGCATCGGCATGGTCCAGTGACACGTAAACACTCGCCGTTTTGCATCCATCGATGCAGTAATAGGGCAGATCCTGGTGCCACGGGGTGGCGCGTTGCGTACCTGCGGCCTTCATGAACGCATGATCGTGAAAGAACTGTGCATATTGGGTGTCCATGAACTGGCCCGCGATCGACGCAGCGCAAGAGTGCGCAATGTAATCGAGGTATTCTGGGATTAGTTGCCAGTTGCAATAGCTGTCAAAAAATCGGCCGGGTTCCCCAGCGGGGTTGCTTTCGCAGGGAAAGGCAAACTGCTGTGGATTGTCGAGGTTGCGCTGCAGCCCTTTGCACAGCGTCTCAACCCATTCGGTAAATACACCGTGCAGTAACACAACCCCGTCCTGCCGGAAACGCTCGATATCATCCGCTTCGGCGGTGAAGGCGGTTTGGCCCCCGGTATCAACCACTATCCCCGGTTTGTGCCAGTCGACCGTTGTTGCGTTGAACCCCTTGGTATCTTGCATGTCAGCCCCCCGCGGTCAGTTTAGACCCAAGTGCTGGCGCTGTAAATTTTGCTGCTAAACATTTGCTTTTCAACACGGTTTGCTTCGATTACTCTCTGGCGGCGGGTTTATTCCAGGGTTAGAAACGAATGTCCAAAGTGCTTGCGGCCAGGCTCGAGAAGACCAACATCAGCTATGTTCAGGGTGTCATACTGGTCCTGATGGCGGGCGTTTTCTGGTCGTCGATGGGTCTCGGCGTTCGGATGATCGAGCAGGCCAATGTCTGGCAGATCCTGTTTTTCCGTTCGATCGCGCTGTCGATATTCCTGTTTTGTATCATCAGCGTCCGGTCCGGATACAAGCCTTTTGCGGTGATCAGGAAATCCGGGATTGCCGGTATAATCGGTGGCCTCGGATTGGTGTTTGCCTTTGCCGGTGGCATCTACGCGATTCAGACCACGACGGTGGCGAACGCGATGTTCCTGTTTGCATCGGCGCCTTTTCTGGCAGCCGTTCTCGGCTGGATAATACTGCGCGAACAGGTGCGCAAGGCAACCTGGTTCGCTATGATTTTCGCATCCCTCGGTATTGCCGTCATGGTCATCGACGGGATCTCCGCCGGACAGGCGGCCGGCAACCTGACTGCCTTGCTGTCCGCGCTCGGATTCGCCGTGTTCACGATTGCGTTGCGCTGGGGCAAGCTCGAGGACATGCTGCCGGCCGTGTTCCTGGCGGGTATTTTTGCGATGATCACCGCGGCCGTGGTTTGCGAAGTGCAGGGCCACGGTTTTACGGTGCCGCGCAATGATATATTGATCGCGGTGGCGTTGGGCGTTTTCCAGGTGGGCCTCGGCCTGACCGTTTATACCCTCGGATCGCGGGTGGTACCAGCGGCTGAACTCGCGCTATTGTCGATGACTGAAGTGCTGTTGGGCCCGTTCTGGGTGTGGATTTTCCTCGGTGAAACCGCAAGTCTCTATTCGCTCGGAGGCGGCCTGATCCTGATGCTCGCGATCGCCGCTAATGCGCTCAGTGGCCTGCGTCGCAAACCGGTTCCGGTCATCTGATGGCTGCAAATCACTTATTCGATGGCTTGCTGTCCGGTCGCACGATAGATTCACGCAGGTTGCTCGATGTGCCTGGTGAGCGAGACTGGTCCTATGCCGACCTGGTGGAACTCTCCGGCAAACTCGCTCATCTGCTGCTGGAGCAGAACGTCAAACCCGGGGATCGCGTTATGGTGCAGGTTCAGAAATCGCCCGAGGCGATCGCACTTTACCTTGCAACCATTCGCGCCGGAGCGGTATTCCTGCCGCTGAACACTGCTTATACCCGGGCCGAGGTAGGGTACTTTCTGCAAGATGCCGAGCCCGCCGTTTTCGTTTGTGATAGTTCGCGCGAGGCAGACTACGACGAAATCGAGGCCAGGGTGTGGACGCTTGACAGCGACGCTAGTGGCAGCCTGCTGCAGGCCGCCTGGGACATGCCGGCGGCGTTTGATAATGTTGCGCGAGAATCCCAGGATCTCGCCGCGATTCTGTATACCTCCGGGACCACTGGTTTATCCAAGGGTGCGATGTTAAGTCACGATAACCTGCTGTCGAATGCATTGACGTTAGTTGATTACTGGCGTTTTACCGCTGACGACGTTTTGCTGCACGCGCTGCCCATTTTTCACACCCACGGTCTGTTTGTTGCTACCAATGTGATCCTCATTGCCGGGGCGTCGATGATCCTCCTGCCGCGCTTCGATGTCGATCAAATGATCGCGCAGTTGCCTGCAGCGACCACCCTGATGGGGGTACCGACCTTTTATACACGCCTGCTGGCGGATGATCGTTTCGATCGCGACCTGGTCGCGCATATGCGCCTGTTCGTTTCCGGTAGTGCCCCGATGCTTGCCGAAACCCACATCCAGTTCGAGGAACGTACCGGGCATCGAATCCTGGAACGTTACGGCATGACCGAGACCAACATGAATACTTCCAATCCCTACGACGGCGAGCGTCGTGTCGGCAGTGTCGGGTTTCCGTTACCCGGGGTTGAAATCAGGATTAGCGATCCGGAAACAGGCGCCGAGCTGTCCGCTGGTGAAACCGGCATGATCGAAGTGCGTGGGCCGAATGTTTTTCTGGGCTATTGGCGCAAGCCTGAAAAAACTGCGCTGGAATTGCGCAACAACGGATTCTTCATCAGCGGTGACCTCGGCATGATTGATGCCGATGGTTACGTGCATATACTCGGGCGCGAGAAGGACCTGGTCATTTCCGGCGGCTACAACATTTATCCGAAGCAGATCGAAACCGAGATCGACGCGCTCGATGGAGTGCTCGAATCCGCGGTGTTCGGCATTGCGCATCCCGACCTTGGCGAGGCCGTCGCGGCTGCTGTGGTACCGGTTACAGGCACGGAGCTGGACGCCGAGAATTTGATCCAGGCCCTGGAACCAACGCTGGCGCGCTTCAAGTTACCGCGCCAGGTATTCATAGTCGATGAACTGCCACGTAACGCGATGGGCAAGGTGCAGAAGAATATATTGCGAGCCAACTATGGATGAACTGATCAAAAAAAGCGCCTGCAAAATAGTGGAGCTGCTTAAAACTGGAGCAGTCAGTATCGACGATACGCTCGATGCGCTAGAAGCGCACATCGAAAAGGTCGATTCCGAGATCAACGCGCTGCCGACGCTTTGCTTCGAACGCGCCCGGGAAGCTGCCCGGCAGGGTGATCGTAAAGATTCGGTGCTGGCTGGCATCCCGATTGCGATCAAGGATCTGACGGACGTCGCCGGGGTCAGAACAACCTATGGTTCGAAGCTCTACGAAAACCACGTGCCCGAACAATCCGATATCATGGTCGAGCGGATTGAGGCCAACGGCGGCATCATATACGCGAAGTCGAACACACCCGAGTTCGGCACCGGTGGCAACACTTTTAACGATGTATTTGGCGCGACCCTCAATCCCCATGACTTAACGCGCAGCGCGGGCGGCTCATCCGGTGGTGCGGCAGCGGCATTGGCGAGCGGCAGCGCCTGGCTCGCCCAGGGATCTGATCTTGGCGGATCCCTGCGCACGCCGGCCGCCTTTTGCGGTGTTACCAGCTTGCGCCCATCGCCGGGATTAGTTACGACGAATCCTGGCTTGCAGCCGTTCAATGTATACTCACAAAAAGGTCCAATGGCACGCAACATCGCTGATCTCGCGCTTTTCGCCGATGCGTTGGCCGGTCCAAGTTCGGTCGCGGGTTTGTCCAAGCCCCACGTCATTGACGAATTCCGAAGTGCCGCGGGGCGTCCACAGTCGCCGTTAAAAATAGCCTGTAGTGAGGATCTCGGTATTACACAGGTTTCGCCCGAGGTGGTCGCGGTCTTTGATGCTGCCATTGCGATGCTCGAACGGGAACAGGTTGGTATCGAAAACGCGCATCCCGATCTCAGCATGATGGATGCCGCGTTCGATGTGCCGCGCGCGCTGGACTACGCGCAGTCATTTGGCGCCGACCTCGACGACACGCGTGCTATTCTCAAACCCGAAGTCGTCTGGAATATCGAGAAAGGTCTTGGTCTCGGCGCAGACGAGATCCGCCAGTCAATGGATGCGCAGGGACAGATGTTTGCCAACGCGTCGCAATTCATGCTGGATTACGATTTACTGATCTGCCCGGCCACTATCCTGCCCGCCTATCCGGTCGAAGAACGCTACCCCGGGTACTCCGACGGGCTCGAGTACTCAGAGTACTATCGTTGGCTGGCGATCTGCTGGGCAATTACCGCGACTACGCTGCCGGTGATTACGCTGCCCTGCGGCAAAACCGAATCAGGATTGCCCGTCGGTTTGCAGCTGATTGGTAAAGCTCACGGTGAGCTGGAGCTGTTTGCATTTGCAAGCTACCTGGAACAGGTATTCGCCTGGGACCCGCTGCAGGCAATTCCCTGAGCGCGGTATTAAATCGCGGGGCCGAGCTCGAGTTTGCTGCCATCGCTGAAGCGTGCCAGGCGGAAGCGGCTCAGATTATATTCGACCGGATTGTTCTGTATCAGGTTCGCCATTATCTTTCCGGCGCCGGGACCGATTCCAAAACCGTGCCCACTGAAACCGGTTGAAATATAGAGTCCGTCGACCGGATCAGCCCAGTCCAGTACCGGCACCACGTCGGGAAGTGCATCGATCATGCCAGACCATGCCTGTAACAGTTCGACATCCTTGAAAGCAGGAACCCGGTCAGCGAGCCTGGCCTTGATTCGGGCAACCGTGGCTGCACTCGGGATCGGATTCAAAATACGCTGTCGTTTGAAATTGCCGTCGACCTTTAACTCCGGAATTCGTAACCTGAGCTTTCCGAAAGAGGTCTTGATCAGCGGCAGAAAGTCCTTGATGAATTTAACGTGGCTGGCCGAGGGAAAGATTTCCAGGTAATCGGAGGCGGCCACGGTAAAGCCGCCATCGATGCGTCTGCGAAACGTAACCTTGCTGCCCGAAGCGTTGCCGTTAAACTTAAACGGTGCCGCCGCGGTGCGCGCGACGCTGGCCTTGACGGTAAGTTGAGGTAAACGGATGCCGCATTCCTTGAGCAGAAAAGTCGACCAGGCGCCGCCGGCACAGAGCACGGTCGATGTTTTTATTTCGCCATGTTCAGTTAAGACGCCCGTGACTTTCTGATTTCCGATCAGTATTTTTTCGACCGCGCAATTTTCGACGATACTGACACCACGATCGACCAGCGCTTTAGCCATGGCCGGAACCGCCAGCGACGGCTCGGCGCGCCCGTCGTCGGGTGTATAAAGTCCGCTCTGCCAGCGCTCGGGGCAGTCTGGCATGAGCGTCTCGAGCTGCTTGCGGTTGACGTAACTGGTGTCAAGCCCATAGGCCGGCGCGAACGACATGAAACGTTCATGGCGTGCGAGTTCCTGATCATTTTCACAAAGGTAGAGACTGCCCTGTTGCTGGTAACCAATATCGGTATCGAGCTCGTCGGCGATCTCCTGCCACAGGCGCATGCTTTCCATGACAATCGGTAGCTCGGACTGGTCACGCCCCTGTTGTCGGATCCAGCCCCAGTTACGGCTCGATTGCTCGCCGGCGACGACCCCTTTTTCGCAAACCACGACCTGCAGGCCGGCCTTGTTAAGAAACCAGGCCGCCGAAATTCCGGCGATACCGGCGCCGACGACGACAACATCGGTTGAATCGGGTATTTGCGGAGTTTCAGGATTCATCAGCTGCGGTTATTTTTACGAAGTGACACGAATTTTGCCGAATGATACGATGATTCGATCATAGCTGCGTGAAAATTCTGAACCGACCCGAGGATAAAAAGCGTTGTGGAAATCATACCTCAATCGAGCACTATCGGCGCCGAAGTTTGCGGCCTTGATTTATCGGCCGGGCTGAACGGCCAGCTGTTCGAACAGGTCAACCAGGCATTTCTCGATCACCAGGTAATTTTCTTTCGCGACCAGGACCTGACGCCGCAGCAATACAATGATTTTGCGTTGCGCTTCGGAGTGCTCAAGGACTATATGTTTGCCGACGGTATCGACGGCTATCCGTATATTACCGAAATTGTCAAAACCGAGACCGAAACCGAGAGTTTCGGCAGTTTCTGGCATTCGGATTCAGCTTATATCGAGTTACCGCCAAAAATTACCATGCTGTATGCGAGACAGATACCACCACGCGGAGGAGACACGCTGTTTGCCGATATGTATGCTGCATACGACGACTTATCGCCCGGATTAAAAGCAACACTGGCCAGGTTAAGTGCTGTCAACTCCGCCAGTGTCGTACCCCGTGACGAGGATATTTACGAGGCGGTGAAAAGCAAGAATAGTGACCAGCGGGATCAGTTTGCAATTCACCCGGTGATACGCAGCCATGACGAAACCGGCAAAAAGGCGCTTTACGTAAACAGTATTCATACCCTCCGGTTCGATGGCATGACCCGGGAAGAAAGCCTGCCGCTGTTGCATTACCTTTACCAGCAGGTCACACGGCCGGAGTATAGCTTTCGCTTGCGCTGGCAAGAGAATACGCTGGCGATGTGGGACAATCGCTGTACTCAGCATTACGCGCTGAACGATTATCACGGCTATCGCCGGGTCATGCATCGCATCATCGTCGAGGGTGAGCGCCCGCAATAGAAAGGTTACCCCTGCCACGATCGGGGTCGTGATTGACTTCGACGGTGCCAGGATCAGGGCCTTAAGCGGTGACTGTACAGATGCCGGTAGTGGGGCAAATAATCCCGGTAAAGTGCCTGAAGATTTTGCGGCAATTCGTCGATCTCGATTGATTTGCGCCGCTGGGCCTTGAGTCCGTCAGAATTTTTCAGGGTTTCATGCCAGATACTATCGTCGCCGTCATACCATAGAACTTCATTGCGGCTTCCGGGCTCCCAGTAAAGAGCCTCGGCGATAAACGGAATCCCGATTGCCTTGCAGTATTTCTCGACCATCGATGCAGGGTCTTCCAGCAAGTCGTCGCTGTCGATTACGACCGGCGGCTTGTCATCCCGATTACAGAGTATATCGAATAGCTGAAGCTGTTCATCGAAGCCGATTTCGTTACGGGTAAATCCCTCTTGGTTACCCGACCTGGTCCAGCTGCGGTGTAGCGATGCGAGCACCTTGGCCGGATCACGTATCAAAAAGCTGTGCTCGAAGCAGCTTAAGAATTCATCGCTCCAGAGATGGTCGGTAAACTGCGGCATGTCCTTGGAAAACACCGGATGTTCGTGTGCGGCTGCCTGCATCTTTTTCAGCACGGTATCGAAATTGAGCCCAGGTTTACGCGGACTGGCGGCTGTCAGTCTCGGTGCGCGCGCATCGTCTCCCTGGTACCAGGCTTCACCAAAGGGTTCGTGGAAGCAGGCCATGTCGCCGCGCATGCGCATCATCCATTCGAACGCGGTCGAGGTCGAGCGTGGCGTCGCCCAGAGGATATAAATCGGGTTCATTTAACCTGCTGCAGTGAGACCTGGCGCCAACCTACACCGCCAGCAAGCAGTAGGTAGATCAACGCCAGGCTGATCGGCAGGCCATGCGGTCCGAAGCCAAGCATTGCCCAGCCCCCCGAAACCGAACCGATCAATGCACCGAATCCCCAAACCAGTGCAAACGAGGCGGATCCATTGACGAGGTCGATACCGCTGAAGCGATTACCCAGTGCCGCCAGCGACACGGTGTAAACGCCGTAGCCGGTGGTACCCATCAGGACCAGCAGCGGCCATTTCAGTAACGAATCAATAGTGGCGGGCAGCAACACCAGGCTGATTGCCGTGATCAGGGCGCAACCGGCCATGACAAAGCGATGCGGAAAGCGGTCGCACAACCAGCCGATCGGGAACTGCAGCAACACATTACCGAGAATTAACGCGGTCAGGATATTGGCCGAGGTGGCAAGGTCGAGGCCGTTCTGAATGCCGTACACCGGAAACAGCGACAGGGAAGCGGCATCAAATACCGCAAACGTCCCGACCGCGGCCAGCAGCATGGGTGCTCTCGGTGCGAAGCCGAGAATACCCGAGGCATGGGTTTCTTCGGGTTCGGCGTGGTAATCTTCACGGATAAAAATAAACGGGATGACACCAACCGCGACGACTGCTGCGCCGAGGATGAATGGGGTCCAGCCCTCGATGCCGATGAAACTGATGAGTAACGGTCCGGCACCGAAACTGCCCGATAACACGCTGGCATAAATGGCCACAACCTTGCCGCGATTCTGATCGCTTGCCGAGCCAACAATCCAGGCCTCGCTCAATACGAATAGCGTTGAAATGCTCATGCCCTGCAACAGTCGAATTAAAAACCACGCGGCCAGCGTGTCGAAGACCTTGTAGGAAAGAATCAACAGCGCGGTGACAATTGCGGCAGTAATCGCGACCTTGCGAGCGCCCAGGTGTTTTGCCGCGACCGGAATCATCGACGAAAACAGCAGGATTCCGATCGGCATCATGGCTGAATTGATGCCAATCATATCGCTCCCGATACCGCGTGATTCGAGAATCAAAGACAGCAGCGGGTAGGTCATACCAAACGCAAAACCAAACACGGTAATGGCCGCACAGGCAGCCACCAGGTTTCGGGTATTGGCAGATCGGGGTGTATTCATGCGCGGATGTTAACCCAGTACCAGTCCAAAGGCATGCTGCATTTGGATCACAAAAAACGTTCCCTTGGCGGTGATTCCATCCTAATATTAGAAGCGGATTAATGTGAATGAATACAATGTCTGAAGAAGCGATAGTCGACCTGCGCAGCGATACCGTAACCCGGCCCAGCGCAGGCATGTACCAGGCGATCCTGGATGCGGCCGTTGGCGATGATGTTTACGGTGAAGACGAGACCGTGAACCGGCTCGAAGCGACTGCGGCACAAATGCTGGGAAAAGAGGCAGGTCTGTTTTTAAGCAGTGCGACCCAGGCTAACCTGGCAGCAATGCTCGCACATAACGCCAGGGGCGAGGAAATCCTGCTCGGTGATCAATACCATGTTTATGTTGCCGAGGCTGGTGGTACCTCTGCGCTCGGCGGTATCGTCCTGCATCCACTGTTGACGGATGAGTCCGGTGGGCTCTCCCTGCAGCAGGTACTCGACGCGATAAAGGATGACGATCCGCATAATCCGATTACGCGCACCCTCGCGCTCGAGAACACCGTGTCGGGACAGGTTCAGGATCCCGCGCACCATCGCCAGCTTGCCGAAGCGGTGCGCGCGCAGGGCCTGAAAGTACACCTCGACGGCGCGCGGCTTATGAATGCCGCAGTTGCGTTGGAAATGCCCACGGCCGATATCGTTGAGCCTTTCGATAGCGTCATGCTGTGCCTGTCGAAGGGCCTTGGTGCGCCGGTCGGAGCGATGCTTTGTGGGCCCGCCGCGTTTATCAAAACGGCGCGTCGCCTGCGTAAACAGCTGGGTGGCGGCATGCGTCAGGCCGGCGTGCTGGCTGCCTGCGGTTTATATGCGCTAGAGCACAACATTGCCCGACTTGCCGACGACCACGACTCGGCCCGGCAACTCGCCGAGGGAATTGCCGGCATGGGGACGCTGCCGGTCAGGCACCATACCAACATGGTATTTATCGAACCCGAGGCTAAAGATATCGAGCCTTTACGACAACACCTCGAGGCACAGCGAATCCTGATCGGTGAGCAGAAACCACCTATCCGCCTGGTCACGCATCTTGACATCGACAGCGGTGGCATCGATCGGGCGATCACGGCCATCCATTCTTTTTACGGGTAGCAAAATGAGCGCAAATCCTGTCGACAAGCTGGTGTTTGATGATAACTGGAGCGATCTAAGCGCTTTTCGCGAAATGCCGCAGATCAATCTTGAGCGCATGGCACGCTACCGGATGGGTCGGCTCAAACAGCAGCTCGAACTGCATGATGCGGCCATGTGTATCCTGGTGAATCCGATCAGTCTGCGCTACGCGGTCGACTATCGCAGTTACATGCTGTTCCAGTCACACATACCGACCGTTTACCTGTTTATACCCCAGGATGGTCCGACGGTATTTTACGGTTGCTATTACGATGTGCCGCAGGTCGATGATTTTCGACCCGGCCGACCACATGCTTTCTTCGACGGTGGCACTAATATCGACGAAGCCGCTCGAGGTCTCGCCGAGGATGTTGTCGCCTATCTCGATGAAATCGGCAGCGCCAATCGACGCGTCGCAATCGAATACGTGAATCCGTCGGTAACCCAGGCGCTGGAGGCCCGTGGAATCGAAGTGATCGACGGGGTTCGTATCGCCGAAACGGCGCGCCTGATCAAGTCTGAAGACGAGATTGCCTGCATGCGCTGGGCCATCGCGGTTGCCGAGCATGGCGCCGCAATGGTCAAGAAAGCGCTGCGGCCCGGGGTTACCGAACTGCAGCTCTGGGGTTTGCTCAACTACACTAATGTCGCGAATAACGGGGACTGGCACGAGGGGCGCATGCTCTCCTCTGGGCCCCGTATAAATCCGTGGCTGCAAGAGGCCAGCGAACGCAGGATAGAATCGGGTGACCTGGTTGGTTTCGACACCGACATGATTGGTCCCTTTGGTTACTTCGTGGATTTATCACGAACCTTTCATTGCGGACCGGACAAACCCACGCGGCGCCAGAAAGAAATCTACCGCATGGCGGTTGATGAAGTCGAACATAACTTAACGCTGATCTACCCCGGCATGACCCTGAAGGAAATGCAGCAACGGGCCTATCCGGTACCCGAGGAATGCCAGCAGAACGCCTACCCCTGCATCATGCATGCGGTCGGGATGTGCGACGAGTATCCGCAGGCCAAGCACCTGTTTCGCCAGAAGAATCCGTATGACTGCGCGCTCGAGACGGGTATGGTCGTCTGTGTCGAAAGTTACATGGGTCCCGAGGGCGAGCGCGACGGTGTCAAGATCGAGCAGCAGGTGCTGATCACCGAAGATGGATACGAGCCGCTCACCACGTACCCGTGGGAACAAGCGCTGCTCGATTGAGCTTTAATATTGACAAGAATACGGGGACCAATATGACAGATTTCAACCTCGATGATTACATACAGCAGTTGCGCGCCGCCGCGCGGGAATCGGAACCGGGGCGGAAAGTGCGGCAATTGATGAACGAGGCATTTCAGAATCCGCAGGCGATCGGCAGTGCGATGCCCGAGTTCGAAAACGACGATGAAGTCCTGTTTGAAGACGACAGCGTGTCGATCTGGTTTGTGCGCTTCATGCCGGGCCTGCACGTGCCACCGCACGATCATCAGACAACCGCAACCATCGGGGTTTACGAAGGGGCTGAAGATAATCACTTTTACCTGCGCGAGGACGGACGCCTGGTACATAAATCCACGAAACGCGTCGGCCCCGGCGATGTCATCGCGCTGAAACCGGATGGCATTCACTCGGTAGAGGCGGCCAACGGTAAGCAAAGTTGCGCAATACACGTCTACCTGGCCGCATTGACCACGATAGAGCGTTCACTGTTCGGCTGGGAGACGGGCGAGGCGACGCCGTTTACCGACGAAAACTACGATCGCATGAAGCGATTGACCGCTTAGAATTCTCTGGTTTGTGGGCAATTGCCCACAAACCATAATTTTGGAATTAATGGGCAAAAAACTTGCCATGGTTATGGTTCGGGCGTAGGGTATTGCGCGAACGCAGTTGCGTGGATTGGGCTATGGCGAGCGCCATTGAATCATTGTTAAGCGAAATCGAGGCTTACTGCCGAGGCGCCGGCATCGCCGAGTCGACCTTCGGTCGTCAGGCGGTCAACGATGGCAAGTTATGTGCTCGACTTCGCTCCGGTAAAAACGTAACGCTCGAAACCATGCAGCGAATCCACGACTACATCAATCTGTCTGTCTCACAAACCGGCATCGCTTCGAGTGTGCCTGAGACCGGTAGCAATGGGCGTAAACAAGAGGGGAACGAAGCCATGAAACACGTTACCGATGATCGACCGTTTCGATTTTACGATAATCGCCAGAAGTACCTGGCTTTCGTGAATACCTGCAACGAGAAGTGGAAAGTTGCCGAACGTGCCACGCAGGAGCTCACCCATATTCGACCCTCACCTCCGGCCTTGCGTCTGTTCGATGCCGGTGTCGGCGACAGCACCGTACTGAGCCATTTAATGCGCGCGATGCATCGGCGTTTCCCCACCATTCCGTTTTTCATCGTTGGCAAGGAAGTCAGCCTCGAAGACGTGCGCCTGACCCTGGAAAAGCTGCCCGATCGATTTATCGAGCACCCGGCAAGCGTCATCGTCGTCACCAATCTCTACTACGCCGAGGCTCCGTGGCTGATGCCCAATGATGTTGCCAAGGCGGCGGCGCTTAACTGGATCGAAATGCCGCTGCAAGGCGACTCCGCTCATGAGTTCGGCGAACAGTTACGCGGCATCGATAAGGAACTGGTCGACGGTTGGCAGGTCAAGGCGAATGAGAAATCCGGTAATCCGATGTATGTGCGGCCCTCGGTACTGGTCATGTTCCGCGAGGATCACCGCTTCCTGCTTGATGACGTCATTCCCCGGCGCGGCCAGGCGGCTGGCGGCGATTATGACCTGGTGCTGGCATCGCAGCCGTGGCGGGCGCGGATGAGCGCAGATTTCAAGGTCAGGCATGTACTTTCGCCGCTGGCTAAGAGCCTGAGGCCCGGGGGCAGGTTGTTAACCGCGCAATCCTATGGCAATGATCCCGGCCTCGAGCTGGTGCGCAAGATCTGGCCTGACGAAGATCCTTTTACAGTCGGTCGCCACGAGCTGATTAAAACGCTCAAGGAATACCTGGGCCGCGCTGCACAAAACTATAACTTCAATGCCGGGTCCGATACCAAATCAATTATTCGCTATCATATGCACACCCTGCCCACGGAGATTAGTGAAGCGATTGGCACTTCGACCCTGTTTGCGGCCTGGAACGCGGCTATCTATGTCGGGCAGATCGAAGACGAACGCCTCGAGCCGGTGGTATCTTCCGGTGAGTATCTCGACGCAACTGCCGAGGTATTGCACAAGCACAATGGTATCTGGTTTAACGATGAAACGTTTGTGGTCTCGAGAAAACGCGATACCTGACCGGTTGCTACGGTTTGCTTTTGCAGCGTTATTGCTGACAATTGGATCGATTATGGATGTTAATGCGAAACAGTCAGCAAACAGCAAACGTGTGCCTGCCGAGTGGGAGCCGCAGGAAGCCGTCTGGCTGCAGTGGCCAAGCGAATTTGAACGCGTGTTCCAGCCTGCATTTGCGCAGATGACCGCCATTATCAGTCGCTACCAGAAACTGAATATCCTGTTCGATTCGATGTCGGATCATAAACAGGCCAGGCAGGCAATCGAAGCTGCGGGTGTCGATCCGGATCATGCCAACATCATCTGGCATCAAATCCCCAATAATAGCGCCTGGATGCGAGACAACGGCCCGGTCTATATCGTTGATGACGGCGCAATGCGTATTCAAAACTGGGAATTCAATGCCTGGGGCGGGGCCTTTGGCAGCCATATACCCTTCGACCAGGATAACCGGGTGCCTTCGCTGCTCGGAGAGAAACTTGATATGCCGGTTGATGTTATCGATATCGTGCACGAACGCGGTAACCTGGAATTCAACGGTGTCGATGCCGTCATCCTGAACTGGAGCACCCTCGGCGATCCCGATCGCAATCCGGGATACACGCGCGAACAAGCCGATCGCGACCTTAAGGATCACTTCGGGGTATCCCGCGTGGTCATGGTAGAAGGCATCCCGGCCGGGGATCTGACCCGTGGACATATCGACGGTTTTGCGCGCTTTATCGATGCCGAAACCGTGGTGGTATCGCGTTGTACTGCCGACTCTCTTTGTCAACCTGGTGATGGTGCCGACGGCAGCGTCTACGATAGTGCCGCGGCAACGATCGCAGCAGCGGGCTTTAAGGTAATTCGCGATCCGATCCTCGGGCAGGTCAGGTACCGGGATAAAATTTTCGATACCAATTATCTTAACTGGCTGGTCGGCAATGGCTTCGTTATCGCGGTCGGTTTTGGTGACGACACGACCGACACCGCCGCAAAACAGCGCATCGAAAGTTACTTTCCCGGTCGCGATGTCTATATCGTTGAAATGCTGGAATCCTGGTATGACGGTGGCGGAGTGCACTGTCATACCAATGATCAACCTGCGATGTAGGAATTTTTCTTGGGGATTAGAAAACACTGCGGGCTGGTCTTTATGATGGCCGCCTGCTGCATTAGCGTCAACGCCGAACACAAGGCCGATGCGCCCTTGTTCCTGGCATGTGTTGTCATCCGGACTGGACGAAAGCAGACTCAGTAGTCGCCAGGGATTTGCAAGACATTACCCGATTGCCGAGAGCTATATCGCTGAGCCGGCAGTGAAAATGAATGAGCCAGATTTTGAAACCCGGATTGCCCGCTAGTATTCGAAATTACTGGTGGTATCGGAAACCTTGGCATTACCCTTATGGTTTACCGTACTTGAACTCGAGATATCCGACAGGTAGAAATCAACCTGGATAGACTCGAAGTCGGACAGGGTAACCGGTTTGGTTACCTTGCCTTCGATAGCCTCATCGAACTCGGCCGCGACTAGCCAGTGGTCGAAGTATTCCTCCCCGATCACCGCGCCGCCGGCATCCAGAAATTTAACGCGGGCATTGAACCGGGCTGAATGCGAGCTGTTACCATTCGAGAACATAACGTCGATGGTGCCTTTGCCCCTCTGGTCAGTGGTAAGCGTCATGTATCCGTAAGTCTTTTCGACCGGTGCATCGCCGTTATTATTCATTCTGGCGTCGGCGGTAAACTCGAATGGGTGACCGACTGCAAGCGCCGGCTGTGATCCCAGCAATGACAATAGAATCGTCAGTATTACAATGATAGGTCCGATTTTTTTGTTCATTTCGCTCTCCTCGCACAGGGTGTCTCTAAAGGTCTTGGTGCAGTTATACGAAGTCGCTGTGAAAAATCGGTGAAAAAGTGGAAAATTTTCTGCAACGTCTGCGGATCCGGCCCGATTCGTTGTAATTTGCACTCGAAAATGCTTGACCGCGTATTGAATAAACATGCTGTGCTAGGATGTCTGCGTGATGATCAAAGCGCTCCAATCCAATCGTGTATTACAGGGATTTATCATGTGGTTGATCCTGGTGTGGATTATCACCGCGATCAAACCGCTTTACCCGAGCGACTGGTTGCTTGAAAACCTGCTGGTGTTTATCTGGAGTGCCATACTTGTCGTTAGCTATCGCTGGTTCAAATTTTCCAATTTATCCTATGGCCTGTTTACCGTATTTTTAAGCCTGCATCTGGTAGGTGCGCACTACACCTATGCCGAGACTCCGTTTGGATTCTGGTTGCAGGACCTGTTTGATCTGGAACGCAACCACTACGACCGCATCGTCCATTTTTCATTCGGGCTGCTGCTTGCCTACCCGATGCGAGAAATACTTTTACGTCGATCAGGCGTCGGCAGTGGGTGGGCTTATTTTCTTGCAATAAACTGTATCCTGGCGTTCAGCGCTGTCTATGAAGTGCTGGAAGTCATTGCGGCGATGATCGTCAGCCCCGAACTGGGTAATGCTTACCTCGGCACGCAGGGCGACGAATGGGACGCCCAAAAGGACGCTTTTCTGGCGCTGCTGGGTTCGATTATTGCGATGGGGGTGACGTGGGCGCTTGTCCGAAAAAGGGCGGGGACAAGCTAGTCGGCCTTGCACCAGTGCTTTATCGCTTGGCAGGATAAGCGAGCAACACCGGTAAATTGGCTTCCCTCGCTATCGTATCGGCGATGTTCCTGAAGAAAAAACGGGTTACACCGACGCGGGCAAGGGTCGACATGGCCACGAGATTTATTTTCTTCTCACTGATCTCGCGCAAAATGGTCTCGACCGGGTCCTTGCCAAAACCTACCACCAGCGAAAACTCATAGCCTGCTTCCTTGAGGCGGTGGGTTACGGGGATTAATTCGGCCTCGACGTGGGCTCGGATGCTGTCTTCCTGCTGGGTTGCATAAATCGGGTGGAGCGCGGGGGTGATATTTTCCTCGCCGGGCAAAGGCAGGTACCCGGCCGACAGGTCGGGTTCACCGAGACCGACGTTACTGGGCGGGTTCGTGACATAAAACAGAATCAGGTCGTTTTCCTGCGCCGGAATGAATTTTTCCACGTGCGGTAATATTTGCTGGCTCAGTTCCGACTGGTTCAGCGGTATCAAGACTCTATTTTTAGGCATACCTGAATCCTCCTCGAGGTCATTTAGTATAAACCCTGCACAATGGGTACGCTAACTCTTATCGGAACGCCAGCTTCAATAGATGACTCCCGTTTCATATTGCCTGGTAATGCTATTTCCTGCGTTCGAGGGTGAGCAGGCGGCCATCGATACCGTCTGCGGTGAGGTAATCAATTGTTTTAATACCCAGCAGCCGCGCATCGGGATAGTCCTGATCGAAACCATCCAGCTTTGATTCCCAGTCGACTTCTCTCCAGGCTTTACCGTTGACGGTCACGATGGCAATCCCGCCCGGCTTGAGGCTGCGGGTAATATTGACGAGATGCTCGGCCGACGGCACGCTGAAGGCGAAGACTCCTACAGAGATGGCGGCATCGTAAGGTTCGTCGGTTTCCACGGGCAGGGTAAGGTCGTGTTGCTCAAGCGACCGGTAAGCGTCGGTGGCGCGGGCCTCGTCCAGCATTTTTGCCGAGTAATCGTTGCCATGGATATTGGTATAACCAGACTGCTTGAGGCGGCGTCCCACCAGGCCGGTGCCACAGCCCGCATCGAGAATGCGTGCCTGCCGGTCGGTAACTAAGGATACGAATACCCGGCAGGCTTCGGCGTCCGCCACGTAACCCAGGTCATTAACCAGGTCATGATCGTAGCTCGATGCCCAGTCGTCGAACAGCGCCTGCTTGTCGCCGGGGTTATCGTAGACTTTTTTAAGTCGCGAATCGATTTTATTTGAAGGGGGCAGGTTGATTCCTCAACGAGTTTCGACCGTGGCTCGAAATATATCAACTTTTGCTTTTATTATCACATCGCGGAGTGTGCAAAAAAGAACCCCGCACTTTTGCAAGTAGCGGGGTTAGTCATTAAGCAGTTGCCAGTTCCAAATCGATTTTTGGGAAGCGTGGAAGCTGACAACGGATAAAGCCTAACGATTTGATTATTGAAACAATGTGATGCAGTCGACACTAAATCAAGATTTACGCTTTCGATTTCGGCGCGTTTATGGTTACCTTGGGCTAATTCTTACATGGGTTCTGGCATGCAATCAGTACATCGGTCAAAAGCGAAACCGCAGGATGTACCGGAGTTTCGGATTGTCGAGAATGTTATAGGTCCGGATGCTGTGCGCGCCTATAAAGAAGATGGCGTGGTGTGTTTGCGCAACGCGATCTCGAATGACTGGCTTGATGTTATCGAGCTTGGTATTCAGCAGGCTTTACAGGGTGCGAGTACCAATCTCGATGTCGTCAGAAAAAAGGGCGACCAGGGCCAGTTCTCGGTCAGCTCGCAGGCCTGGCAGAACGTAGAGCCATTCGAACGTTTCATTTTTGACAGCCCCGTCGCGGACCTGGCCTGGCCGTTCCTCGAATCGCGCTACCTGTGCCTGTACTATGATTTCCTGCTGATCAAGGAGGCCCACAGCGAGAATGCGGCGACACCCTGGCACCAGGATCACGCCTATTACCCAGCGCGGGGTCGCAAGGTGATTAACAGCTGGATAGCGCTCGATCCGATTCCCCGATCGACGGCACTGCGCTTTTATCGCGGCTCACATCAAGCGGGAGTTTTGTATCGGGCCGTGAATTTCGAGAACCAGGATCACGATTACCGGCACGTTCGCAAGGATCGCCCCGAGGTACCGGATATCGATAATGACAAGGGGATTGAGATTCTGAACACGGCGATGGAGCCGGGCGACATGCTGATCTGGAATTCGTATACTCTCCACTGCGCACCCGGTAACAATCTTGATCGCAGGCGTGCTGCCTTTTCGGTGAACTGGCTCGGCGATGACGTTACCTACGATGAAATGCCCGCGCTCGAAACCTACCTGGATGCGGAACTGGTTAGCGGCGATCGGTTGATCAGCCGGAAATTCCCACTGGTCAGGGGATCGGTCGAAGCATAGACACCGCCGGTCTAATACATAACAGGTATGCCGTCCCCTGAAATGCCCGACGGCTGCCGGTTTCTGTCCGATCGACAATGTCGCCGCTATCTCAATCCTCTACTCAAGGATCCGGTCTCAGCACGGCACCGCATTTATGGCAGTGCCTGGGTATTCCAAGCCGCAATTGCCAACCCAGGTTGGCGCGGCATTTTGGGCAGCGTTTTGCAAATTGAAGTAGCAACAGCACGATAGCCCCGCCGAATATGGTGCCGATCAGGCTGTCTCGAGTGCGCTCGCTAATCTCGACGAATTCAATGATTCCGATGGCAACCAGGGTAAATAGCCAGAAGGCGACAAACAACCCGATTGTCGCATGGTGGTGCTGTCGTAATTTTTCTATCTCCCTGGCAGACATTCACAGACCTCGTTAATAATTTTACTCAATCTTGTAGTGTTCGGTAGCAACCCTAATAGACCGATTCGGCTATGCGGATGAGGGTGTCGGCTGGCAGTCGGTCACTGGCAATTAACAGCAACAGCTCCGCATCGTGCCACACGATCACGGCAGGACTGCGTGGATCGATATCATCTGCTTCGGGTTGCGGTCCGAGCTCATACCTGCGTGCTTCGTGGCCGGCAATTTTCGTCTTCACCGGTAGCTTTCCGTAGGGTACCTCCAGCGCCAGGCGCCTGGCTACGTCCTCGCCTTTGAGGACCTGGGTCAACACAAAGCCCTCGTAGTGCGCCTCCAGGCTTCTTTCGCTGGCGGGCAGCTCCCGGTGCTTGTGATCCCGGACGAAGATAGCGATAGACCGCAGCGTGTAACCGTCAGTTCGGGAAGGTTTGAAAGGTTTGAAAGTAACCATGGCCTCGGCTTCTGCCCAGGAGAGCGCTGTCTCAAAGTGTGGGTTTTGTTTCATCGGTACCTGATTTTATTTGCGACTTGGCGCTGACTTTCACCATTCGTCCCGGTAACAAAAACGTGCAGGCTAAAGCTTATTTTGGCGAACGGCAACGAACTTCTGTTTTGTCTACTATACTGAAAAGCAACGTAAAAGTGAGAGAGCTCAGGAATGAAACTGAAAAGCCTAATGACGTTTGCCCTGGTGTTAAGCCTGTGTTCCGGCTCAGCATTTGCCGCCAACGCGAAACATAAGAACAAGGATAAGCAGCTTCCGCAGGGATTGCAGATGAAGCTGGATCGAGGCGGTTCGCTGCCACCGGGTTGGCAACGAAAACTGGTCAGAGGGGAAATCCTGGCGGAACCCATTTATAGCCACAGCGAGATCGTCATTCCGGTCGATTCGGAAGGGCTGCTCACGGTGCGCGTGGAAGGGAAGTTGATCCGCCTGATTCAGGCGACCCGGGAGATCATCGATATTGTCGATCTATTGAACCGGTAGTCACTGTCTCAAATAAAACCAAAGCTCATTCTTACAGCGCCAGTTCAACTGAATTTTGATATATCGTAACGAATGGTGTACTGATTTCCGCATCAGCAACCATGATTTGTCGACAGCGATCGGGCACCACTACCGCCAATCGGTCTATGAATCGAGGTTAAAATTTCCGCTTACCCAGTTGTGCGTATGTAAGGACTTTTTTTGCAGCAGCTACGTGTAGACGGCCCTGGAAACGAGCGGCCGAATAAGCAGTCAAAAGTTTCCACTGGTTTGGGGGAAGTCCAATGTCCACTAAGCTGACAGCAAAAATCCAATCTTTGGAAGTTGTTCTCATTATTCAATAGGCTAAGCACCTATATGCTATAAATAGCTTTTGATTTTTAGAATTTCTCGAATGAGATTAATAGCAATATGAAAAATTTAATGAATAGAATTAACCTGCCTATCCGCAGGCTCCTCGTAGTCAGTTCGATGGTGCTCCTTGTTTCCTGTGGCGGAAGCAGTGGCGGTGGGGGTGGAGACGATGGTTTTCCCACGCCCACACTACCGGGTGATGCGGCAAGATTTGACGCCACCAATGCGAATAGCACCGCCGTTACAACCATGGCTTTTGTGGATACCTTTTCTCTGGTCACACAGCTGAAAACAGAAGAGGCCCCCTCGATACCCCAGGTTATCAATCGGGTAATCAATCAGTTTGTTAAAAGGAATCGAAATTCAGAGGCAGCTCGTACCGAGGACATCAGTGCGGGTTTATGCGTTACCGGTACCGCCATCGCAGTATTTGACGAAACCGCAAATAGCGCAGCGGGTACGATCACTTTTACCAACTGCGATGTTGGCAGCGGGATAGTGATCAACGGTAGCATTCCTTATGATACCAGCTGGAACGACGTCACTTTAGACTACAGTTTTCTTTTTGGTGGTACGCTCAGTTTCCAAATTGGTAGTGACACTATTTTCATCGTAATGAACCTGAGTGAATCCGGAAATTTCGGCAGCGGGGACTTTTCCAGTAGCATTAGCTTTTCATTGTCCGGCATTCCCGGCGGTGGATTCCTGGTTACGACGACACAGCCCTTGGTAGGTAATGCCTTGTCTCTAACCGTTGACAGTGGTCAGCTAATTGTTGAGGGCGCTGACAATACCCGGCTACGCATCACGGTGACCGGTATCAACGCAGCAAATGTAGACCTGGATAACGGCAGTGGCACTTTTGTGTTCGACAGCACAATTTCCTTTTAACCCTGTCTGCCCAGGTTGGTGGCAATCAAAAAAGGCACGAACACGCTTCGTGCCTTTTTTATGGTGTGGTCATTTCAGGTAATGGGACAAAAAGGGGTCCGGCCCCTTTTATCCCAAAATCGGGGATATCTGGCGATTCGGCAGTTCGCTACTTGTCAAAAGGTATACTATCTTGGGAAGTTCACTCAGCAATAGTAAAAAGGGGCATACAAAGGGATTGGTGCTGCGTCATTGTCCGACAATCCTTACGTTATTAGAATGACCGAGAAGTAAGATTCCGAGTTGTCCATGAGTAAATCATTGTTCCTGGAAGACCTGGTGGTAGATTTTTCGGGAAGTGGCCGAACCGAAGCGATTGCGGAAGTCCATCGTAAGCTGGACGTCGAAAGGGCCGCGCTGTTGCGCAACACCGGCATGACCAGGCTTAGCGAAATGGCGACCTGGGCAGAACTGCTGGACTTACAACCAATGGATTACACCGGCGGTACCGGCCATCGTAAACCGATGGGGGCCGGGGTATTGTCAGTCGGTATCGAGCCACACTACACCAACATCGAGCCGCACTGTGAAATGTCCTTCTGGACCTACTATCCGCGCTACATACTGTTTGGTTGTGTCGAGATCCCTTCTACTGGTGGGGAAACCGTAATCGCCGATAACCGGCGGGTGACTGAAGAAGTTTGGGTGATGAAAACCGGACAAAGAATATTCGAAAAGGGAATTCGCTATATCAGGAACTTTGCAGACGCCAACAGTCCGGCTTGTATACCCAGCACCAAGAGCTGGCAGGAAGCCTTTGAAATCTCCGACTGGGGCGAGCTGGAGGATTTCTGCGAGGATAAAGACTGGCAACTGTTGCGGCGCGAGGATGGCTCGGTGCAGGTATCCTATAGCGAGGTCGGCTTCGAGTATGATCCCAGGACCGGAACCAACCTGCTGTTTACGTCGATGGCACGGCTGGGACGGGCCTTCGACAACTGGCCACCGTACAACAGCCTGCCCAATGACCAGCGACCTTATCATGTCACCTATGCCGACGGTTCCGAGTTTTCCAGCGAAGACCTGGACACGCTGGACCGGATATTCGCCCGGCATTCGATCCCGATTCCATGGCAACCTGGCGATATCGCGGTACTCGATAATATTACCTGGCCCCATGCCCGCCCGCCGTACCAGCTGCAGCGCGGAGAGCAAAGACGGATTGGCGTTTTGGTCAGCGAACCGATTCAACGCCAGCGAATTGTAATGCCTTCAGATAATTAACGGGATTGCCGAAGACCCGGGATATCGTGGTGAAGTTAGCGGACAACATCACTCCCGTTAGTCAGATTTGTGCGGGTTCCAGCTGCGGCCTGGCCAGCAGCATATCGGCGGCGCGCTCGGCCATCATGATAACCGCGGCGTTCGGATTGCCGCTGAGCTGGCCTGGGAAGGCCGAGGCATCGACTACAAGCAGGCCCTCTACTCCGCGAACACGATATTCCGCATCGAGTACCGCTTGCGCATCATCATCGGCGCCGATGCGGCAGGTCGATACCGGGTGATGCCCGGTGGTGATGTGCCGGCGTAAACCGGCCGCCATCGCCGATCTGGATTTTACCTGCGGGCCCAACGCGATTTCATTACCGACGATCTTACTGATGGCGGGCTGTGACGTCAGCTCGCGGATATGTTCAGCCCCGTCGATCAGGGTCTCGACGTCTTTCTGCTGGCTGAAATACCCTGGATCGATTAACGGAGGTTCGGCTGGATTAGTCGAGGCAAGACGGATACTGCCCCGGCTTTCGGGTCGCAGCAGGTTGATATCAAACTGTAGGCCCGGGGTCGCCGTTTTGCCGCGTGCCAGGATGGCGCGGCCCGGTTTGAGAATATTTTGCAGGCTCCAGCCCGCACCCCCGGCACCCTCCCTGACAACCATCGGGGTACAGTAGACCTCGAGGTCGGGTAATTCGCCGCCATCGAAGGCATGAAACAGCGCGGTGCTCCAGAATGGGCCGGTCGCGGGACCGGTTTTACCGAACCAGTACTGCATCGCCAGCGAGATGGCGCGATCGAGGCGCTGGTAGCGGGCAAAGCTCAGGCTGCTGTCGTTGATTTCGAAGGTGAGCGGCATATTGGGATGATCCTGCAGCGCTTCACCGACGCCGCTTAGATCAACGATTGGCTCGATACCGTGTCGCCGCAGGTGATCGGCGGGTCCGACGCCGGACAGCATCAAAAGTTTCGGTGACTCGAATGCGCCGAGGCAGGAAACGATTTCTCGCTCGGCGTTTATCGTTTGTGGTCCGGCGTTACCTTCGATCAGCAGCCCGCTCGCCCGATTACCCGAGAATTCGACGCGCAACACGCGGGTACCGGTGAGAATGGTCAAATTGGCGGGTCGTTGCTGCAGGTAGGTGGCGGAGGTCGACTGTCGCTGGCCGTTGAAGACCGTGGCATCGAAGCGGCCCACGCCAATCTGTGATGCGCCATTGAAATCATGATTGAGCGGGGCACCTGCCTGTTGCGCCGCTTCGACAAACATCTGGCTGACGGGACAGTAATTTTCGGCCGGTGAAATTTTCAAGGGTCCGGTTTGACCATGGAATTCTGAATTGCGGTGCGGAGCGGTTTCAGATTTCTTGAAATACGGCAACACGTCGGCGTATCTCCAGCCGGGGATTCCCAGGTCATGCCAGCGATCGAAGTCGAGGCGGTTACCGCGCACGTAGATCAATCCGTTCATCAACGACGTGCCACCGAGACCCTTACC
>JAOTYD010000027.1 GCA_029862005.1 Gammaproteobacteria bacterium
GACTACTGGATATCCGCCTGGTCAATCCCTCCGCCGGACGCGAGTTCGAATGGGGTGGTGACCGCTTTGATAAAACCGATGCGGTTAAAAAGATACTCGTTGTCGGTGGTGGGCCCGCTGGCATGGAAGCGGCACGGGTTGCCGCCGAGCGCGGCCACCATGTCACCCTGTGCGAGGCGCTGGGGGATCTTGGCGGGCAGTTCCGGTTAGCCGGGCTCGCCCCCCGCCGCGGCCAGATCACCGAACTAATGGGTTGGTATCTGCGTCAGTTTGAGCAACTCGGTGTCGAGGTGCGTTACTTTTCACCCATGGATGAACAGGACATCATCGAGTTCGGTGCCGATGATGTCGTGCTGGCCACCGGTTCGATGCCCGATGGGCTCGCAAAACAACGCTGGTTACCCGAGGCCGACGAGTTGCCGGGTCTAAGTAACGGCAAGGTATATGCCTGCGAAGAAGTCTACCGCGACCAGGCCGAGCTCGGCAAATCGGTCATCGTGCTCGACGAGGGCGGTAACTGGCGTGGTACCGGCACCGCCTGGTACCTGGCCGACAAGGGTCACGAGATTAGCATCGTTACTCCCGATCCGATGATTGGGCAGGAGCTAGCGCGCACCACTTCGGATTCGCCGATTCGCCAAAATCTCGCCAGGCTGGGTGCAAATTTTATACTCGAATCGGTCATCGAACACTGGCATGGCGACCGTGCTGAAATCCGTTCGCTGCTTGACGGCTCGACGTCGAGCATCGAGGCATCGGCAATCGTCACCGCCACCACTAACGTGGTTTACAACGACGTTGAGCTCGCGTTAAGCGAAACCGAGGTTCGTTTTCACGTGATTGGCGATGCCGCTGCTCCACGCCAGGCTCCTTACGCGTTTCACGATGGCCGCAAGATCGGCATGGCCCTGTAAGACGATGGCAACCCGGCGCAGAAGACAGGGTGGCAGCGCGGCACGGAGAGCCGCAGTAGCCAGTGCCGCGATCGTGCATCATCCGGAAATCAAGCGCGGCATCCCGATCATGGAAGTTACCAACCAGGAAGGTGTTGAGCTGATTCATGATTTTGCAATGCGCGTCGTCGAGCAGATCGGTTGTGACTTCCAGGACCCGGAATCGCTCGACTACTGGCGCCAGACCGGTGCCGAGATCGACGCTGAGCGAGTCAGGATCGGGCGCGCGGAACTGCTCGAGCTGATCGGCAAGATACCGTCGTCTTACGTCCATCATGCGCGCAACCCTGAACGTTCGGTGCGCGTCGGTGACGGGCATGCGGTGGTGTCGCCCTCTTACGGCGCACCTTTCGTGCGCGACATGGAAGGTGAGCGCCGCTACGCGACGCTGGAAGATCTCAACAACCTGCAAAAACTCAACCACATGGCGTCGACCGTGCATATCGCCGGCGGCACTATCGTCGAACCGGTCGACATCCCGGTGCCGCACCGGCATATGCACATGGCTTACAGCGGCCTCAAATACTCCGACAAACCGATCATCGGCAACGTGACCGCGCGTGAGCGGGCCGAGGATACGGTCGACATGATGAAGCTCGTCTTCGGCGAAGAATTTGCGACCAACAACACCGTCACCACCTCGTTGATCAACGCCAATTCCCCGCTGGTATGGGACGAAACCATGCTCGACGCACTCAAGGTTTACGCGATGAATAACCAGGCGGTCATGTGTTCGCCGTTTTCGATGGCAGCCGCGAGCACACCGGCCAGCAATGTCGGCACGGTCGGCGTGGTGCTCGCCGAGGCGCTGATGGCAATGGCGATGACGCAGATTATTCGCCCCGGCGCGCCCATGCTGTTCGGGGTGCCCGCGATGACGGTTGCACTCAATAGCGGTGCGCCGGTGCACGGTTCGCCGGACTCGGCGATGGTGCAGTTCCTGTCGAGTTCGATGGCGCGTTACTACAAGCTGCCACACCGCGCGATTCTGAATGTTGCGACATCGAAATCAGGCGACATGCAGGCAGCTTACGATTCGATGTGGGGGCTGTTTCCGAGCATGCTGTCCGATGCCAACTGGTTGACGATGGCGGGCGGCATGCTGGAAGGCGCCCTAACCGTCGGCTACGGCAAGACCATGATCGATTTCGAACAGCTAGATGCCTTTTATCATTTCCTGCAGGGCCCGGATTTCAGCGATATCGAGGAGGTTTTCGAAGCCACCAAACGGGTTGGGCCCGGCGGGCACTTCCTCGGTGAAACGCACACGCTCAACAGCAATCTTTTCATCTTCGATTCACAGCACAATAATTCCTACGAGCAATGGGACGCCGACGGTCGACTCGACAGCGAGGCAGTCGGGGTGCGCAAGGCAAAACAGTGGCTGCAAAAATACGAACTCCCACCGCTCGATGAAGCACTTGACGAAGCGTTACTGGACTATATCGAGCAGCGCGGCCGCGAAATTCCAGCCAGCTGAGAATTTATCTGCCCGACGCTAGCAAGCCAACCCGGGATTGAACTAGACTGCCCGGATGTATCCATACCTGTACCATGCGATGCGACATAACTAAAGCGTAGGATGAGAAAAAATTTTTTATCGCGTAAAGAATATCTAATCCCCTAGACCATCAATTTGTTCCAGAGCATGATCGAGTAAAACCTGCGCTATCACCTGCCCTTTGGCAGGCGTGGCCAGGGTCGCCTGGCCAAATACACCCGAACGCGACCACAAGCCTTGCCCCTTGTTGCGGGTTAGGCGGCCCTCGCCCTCGGCACCATCATCGACTGCAAGGCTCATATTCACAACATCGGGCGCAATATGCAGCATTAGCGAAGTTTCGTGTTCGTCGGCATGCGATCCGTATTGTTGCTCGAGTAAACCGGCGGGCAGCGATTGCAAGGCTTCATCGAGGCTCAGGTATTCGAGGATAACGTCTCGATCCAGCATTCGTCTGGCCTCGGCGAGCGGCTGCAGCGTCGACAAGCCGGTATTAACGACATAAAAACGCGACAGTCCAAAACCAGCCAGGCTGGTGCAGGTGTCAACGATAACATCGCGCGCGGTTTCGCGGCGCAAACTGATGGACCCCGGATACTCGATAAACGCGGGATAAAAAGATGCATTGATCAACGGCGCGATGACCACCGGTAACCGTTGCCTGATTTCTTCAGCCAGCCAGGTTGCAATGATGGCATCATTGTTAAGCGGCAAATGTGGTCCATGTTCTTTCGCTGCCGCACCGAGGGGTATCACGACAACGGGATTGCTCTCAAACCATTGCTCCGCCTCTATCCAGCTCAGCGTTTCAAGTTTGACTCCATGCTTCATGTTTCTCTATGGTTCACTGGATTACCGAGTAGAATTATTCTGATGATAACCCGTGATAAAACTTAATACACAACATCGTTCAATCCGTTTATGCTCGCATGACTTGTATCGGCAGCCGTGCAGATATCGCCGCGCGCAGATATTTATCGCGCTTGAAAAGACAAATACAGGATGAAGAATCAGGAAAGCCATTCAGCATGGAATCCGGGGATTGAATCGGAAATACCGCCCGCCTATCGTGAGCTCGAAACGATTTACAATTCCGCGAACGTTTTCACCACCCTGGCCGAAGTTAATGAACTCGTGGCGGAAACCGGGCTAAGCCCGGAAGAACTGATCAGCTTCCGCCCACATCGGCTGGTTTTGCATGAGCTGATCGTGCGTATTACTGCAGACATCGTGGTACTCGAAGGCGAGTACGAAGAAGATCTCGGTATCAATTTTCGCACCATCGCGCGCAAGATTTTCAGCAAGTATGTCATCCCCAACCTGATGCAGATTGAGCATGGATTTGAAACCATGTGGACCCGGATCGAGGATATTACCCAGCTGGAACTGGAGCGGGCACTGGCACCACAGACACCCACGGTTAGTGCGAAATCTTCCTTCTGGTCGCGGTTGCGGGGTGCCAGTCCGAAGCGGCCTGCAGCTGCTCCGCAAAGCAGGCAGGAACGTGAATTCGAGTTAATTAATAGTTACAAGCAACGCGGTCTCAATGCCGACGACAAATTTTCGCGGGCTGTTTATCGAAGCCTGTACCGGGTTCTGGGGTCGATAGCGACGACCCGCGGATTTGTTGGTAACGATCCGGATTACCTGAAAAATATCTGTGTCCGGCATGCCTGTAATTACCTCGGCAGCCGTGAGATCGGCAACAAGGTCGGCAAACTGGTAGACGAGGCCATCGCCGCCGAAGGCTACGAGCGCATCGCGGATGCCGAGAAACCGATACTGATCAGCCTCAAGGGGGCTTCCGCCGCCGGCAAGAGTTCGTTACGCCCGATGTTGAGCCAGATGATGACCGATCTCGGTATCGAGGATCACGGCTATGGCACGATCAGCCCGGATATCTGGCGTCGTATGCTGCTCGATTACGATGCTCTCGGTGAGAGCTACAAGTACGCCGGCCGGTTTACCAGCCATGAAATCAACATTATCGATACCAAGCTCGATCACTACATCCGGGCCAAGGCCGACCAAAAGCATTCGATTCCGCACCTGATGGTGGACCGGTTTCGCTTCGATAGCTTCGCCAGCGAAAAAATTACCCGCGTCCTGCACAAGACCTACGTGCGTTACATTGACACCATGTATATGTATTTTATCGTAACGCCGCCCGAGGCCACCGTCGAACGCGGTTGGGAACGCGGGCTGGTACGCGGACGCTACAAGGCAGTAGAGGATTTTCTCGGCCACTGCATCGAGGCCTACGCTGGCATGCCCAAACTCCTGTTCAAATGGCTGGCCAACGATAAGCCAAGATACTTTTTCGAGTTTCTCGACAACAGTGTCGCCAAGGGCACCTACCCTGAACTCATCGCCCGCGGCACCCAGGGGCAAATGCAGATCTACCGGGTTCGCCCCCTGATCGACATCGAGCGTTACCAACGCATCAACGTGCTCGCAACCAACCCGGAACAGGTTGCAGCATCGGCCGAACTGTTAGAAGTGGAAAACAATCTCGGATTTCTGCGTCAGTGCATCTCGAAAATTAAACTGATCGAGTTTGTCGACATTAAAACTGACACCAGTTTCCTGGCGATTCGCTCGGGCAGTTTCGATGTCGTCGACGACGATCTTTTCAGGCGAAACCTGGCCGATGAAACCCTGCGCGAGATTGTCGCCTTGCTGGCGCCTGATTTGCTGCCCGAATAGGGACTGGGCTAAACTTCAGGCAACCCGGAGAGGACAACCATGAATAAACCCACCAGGGGTAGCTGCCTGTGCCAGGCCGTCACCTACCAGTTTCAAGGTCCTGAATACATCTTTCAGTACTGCCACTGTTCGCGCTGTCGCAAATTCACCGGCAGTGCCCACGCCAGTAACATCATCGTCGACCCGAAACAGTTCGAATGGTTGAGTGGAGAAGAGTTGGTCGGTCGCTTCGAACACCCGGAGGCCCGGCATTTTGCAACCTGTTTCTGTAAGCAATGCGGTTCCTCCTTACCCTGGCTTTCGCAAAGCGGTACCGCGATGATCATCCCGGCAGGCACCCTGGATGAAGATCCCGGAATCAAACCCACGCAGAACATATTCTGGAAAGATCGAGCATCCTGGCGCGCAGCGGTGGAGGATCTGCCGCAATATGATGAACTGCAGCCGCGCAAGGTAAAAGACTGATACTCGTGCCATGAACAAGCGCGCTGCCCGGGTATTACTGGCTACCTGCCTGTTGATAGCGCTGCAATCGGCACAGTCGGCATACCCCGTCAATCCGCTACTGATCGGCGACTCGATTTATGTTTCACACCAGGGTATTTACAGGTTTGATCAAAAACAGCCCGAGCCACTATGGTCAAGCCTGGTTGGTGTAGAGACATTCGAACCCGTTATTTATGAAACCTTGCTGCTGGTCGGAAGCACGCAAGGCTTGTATGCACTTGAACTCGCAACTGGTCGGATTGCCTGGCACCTCGAGCAGCAGTACACGCTGTTCACACCGAGTGTCTCCACCTGGGCCTTTGCCGGGAGTCTGCATGGTGATCTCTACGCGATCGATCCCGATCACGGGCAAATCATCTGGCGCAGCCAGTTTCCGGGGTGGATTTATTCGCCGGTTGTTAACGAAGCGACGACCCGGCTTTGGGCCGGGGGGCAAGCCCACAGGATTTACGCGCTATCGGCAACCGAAGGTCGTCTCGAAAAGGAAATTGAAACAACCCAGGAATCGGTCTTCAGCCCAATCGATCTCGGCAACAACCGAATTGCGGTCAATCTATTTGACGGTAGCACGCTTGTCATCGACGCACTAAATGAAGCAATCGAAGCCGTGCTGGAAGGCGATTCGCAACCCATGGATCTGCATCATGACGGCAATCGTATTTATCGCAGTCATCGAGACGGAACGCTGAGCGCTTTTGACCGTGAAAAACTTGGATTCAGCTCACGCAAATCGGTCGTCGCCCGGGACTTGGCCATGCATCCTTCGCAGCCCGGATACCTGCTGCTCAGCGACCGTGATCGCAGCGTGATTCTGCTGGATCTCGAACAAGGCGATGATGACTGTCGTATCCAAACCGATGGCCAATGGATTTTACCCCTCCAGACCGATTCCGGGATCATTCTATTTTTTCGGAAATCAATGCAACCTCCTGATCTGACGCTTGTCCAATTTCAGGCACAGTGCAAATAAAAAGGGGAATCCAAATGAAAACAATGAAAGTGTTATACCTGGGAGTTCTTGTATTTTTAACAGGGGGCGTCAACGCGGCAGCGCCTTTTGGGGGTGAAGAGGACGTCAATTACGCCAAGAATTTATGGCAGACCATGCTGGATGCCGGTTATGCCGGAAAAGACGGGCTGATGTCACGACCCTACACCGGCCAACACCCACATGGCGCAATCCTTGATACCATCTCGGGGCAAATCGCCCTCGATGGAAAGCTGCACCACATTATTGTCAAGCGCAACTACGGGGGTGAAGGTGTCAGTATCGCAACGGTCGCGAATGATCCGGTGAAGTATCTGAAAGCCGTTACCGTGATGTTGAAACGCCCCGGCTACGATCCTGAAACCAAGGACTGGTTCTGGGCAAAGTACAAGGCGGACGGTAGCCTCGACACCAATCCAGCAGGCATGATGCTGGCTGGCAAGGTAGCCAAGGGCAAGCCAGCGGGCTGTATTGCCTGTCACACCGCCGCACCTGGCGGCGACATGATGTTTCTGCGTGACTGAAACATTGTTGTCATAGTCGCGTAGGTGGCGGCCCGACGTATCGGAATCTTGGGATTGCGCCATCATTATATTGATCCCGGATATGCGCTACCCGCATTCCGGGATGACTATTAGCCGATTCATTCTCGTGCCAGCGGGAATGACATTTTCTAAAACAGATTCTGCTGCTGGCGCGTAATCTCGTCCATCGACGACCCGATCGCGTTGAGTATCGTGTCTGCAATCGGTGTTAACTGTTTCTCGACGATGTGGTCATAGTCGAGCCTTGCGTTCTGACACTCCAGGGTCTGTGCCCCGGCAACGGTAATCACGTAATCGACCCAGCTCCGGTTGAGATATCTTGACGGTTGTTGCTTCTGCTTGAATTCCGCCTCCGCCTTGATCGCAGCCTGCGCATGGGGCGGAATATTCTTCTGGTACTCTCCAAGTTTCTTATGTAGGCGCTTTCGATACACGAGTTGATGATCGAATTTGCCATCGTAAAGGTCCGCGATCGTTTTTCTTATATATTCGCTATATTCTTCGCCGTCAAAAATTAGCTGGTACAGGGTTTGCTGAAACTCGCGCGCCAGCTCGGTCCAGTCGGTGCGCACGGTTTCCAGGCCCTTGTAAATAATTCTGCGGTTGCCCTGCTCATCATCGATCAAACCTGCGTAGCGCTTCTTGCTGCCCTGGTCCGAACCGCGCATGGTGGGCATGAAAAATTGCCGAAAATGGGTTTCGAACTCCATTTCCAGGCAGGACTCGATGGCGTACTCCTGCTGCAGATGATCGCGCCAGTACCGGTTTATGGTATCGACCAAATGCTTGCCGATTTCAGCCGCGGCGCAATTGTCGCGTGGGCCGCTTAGGGAAACAAAAACCGAATCGGTGTCTCCATAAATAACTTCGTAACCTTCCGCCTCGATGAGCTTAACCGTCTGGATGATGATGTCGTGACCGCGCTTGGTGATCGAACTGGTCAAACGTGAATCGTGCAGGCGGCAACCGGATGTTCCGAGCACGCCGTAAAACGAGTTCATGATGATCTTGATCGCCTGCGATAACGCGGCGTTGCCGTCGTGCTTGGCCTGGTCTCGCGCGGCCCACAGGTTTTCGATAATTTGCGGCAGGATATGCTCGTGCCTGTGAAAACTGGCACCGCCGTAACCCGGAATGACGTCTTGTGGTTCTGCCCGGATTGCTGCGATTCGTGCGTAGGGATCGACGCGAAAGGTACGGATAATGCTTGGGTATAGGCTTTTATAATCAAGCACCAGTACCGAATCCTGTAAACCGGGCGTCGAATCCATGACGTATCCTCCCGGTGCACTCAATTCCCCCTGGTAATCACCAATATTCGGGGCAATGTAGCCCTTGCGGTGCAGGCGCGGCAGGTAGAGATTGTCGAATGCCGCAACCGAGCCACCCGCGCGATCCATTTCCAGCCCGGTAAGCCTAGCACGCTCGATCGAAAAATTGACCAGGTCGAGCTTTTCAAAAATTTCCCAGACCAGTTGGCAATCTTCCAGGTTGTAGGCCGCCAGGGTTTCTTTTTCCTGCCTGAACTGACGCTTTATTTCTTTCGCCTTATAAAGCGGATCAGAGTGAGTTTTGTCATGAATTAACTTACCTCTCCCAAGCAGTTCCCGGGCCACCGATTCCAGCGCAAAACTGGAAAAGTTGTAGGTCGCCGAGCGCAGCGTATCGATGCCATCGAGTACCACCCGACCCGGAATCAATACAAAGTAGTGGTTGCGGTCGACCTGTGACTGCCGCCACAGCGGTGGTGAAGCTCCGCGACCGATGTCGAGCGGCACACCAAGTGCCTGGGACTTGCTCTGTAGTAGCCTGAGGTCAAAATTGATCACGTTCCAGCCGATCAGGATATCGGGATCGATTGTCTCGACCCATTCGATCCATCGTCGCAACAAGCCGGTCTCATCCGCGACATATTCGATCAGGTCATTATTGACCCCGTCACCAATCATCAGGACTCGGTTAATATTTGCGGTTACAAATGCAATTGAAAACAGCGTATCGCTCTCGTAATCGGATTCAATATCGAGCGACATGACTTCAAAATCCGGTGTGTACTGGCCAGGCTGTAAACGCAGGTTATGCAGTGCCTGCTTGCTGTAGTCCGCATCAATCTCGACCGAGGCGGTAATGAAACGCTCGCACAGGAAGCGCTCGGTCGGGCGAATGTCCGCCTCGTAACAGGCGATGCCGTTTTGTTCCAATCGATCGCGTGCACGGTAAAGTTGTTGTTGCGAAGACAGGTAAACCGCGCTGACCGGTTCACCGCTAAAGGTTTTCAGCTCGAGCGGTTTGATTGACACATCCCGTACATTGCCGAGCAATCCGGTCGCCGCCTCGGCATCCGCCTGGCGGATAAAAAACAGGGCTTGTTGTTGATGGATCGACACCGTCAGCGGACCCTGTGCGGTTGCAAGCCAGAAGTCCAGGCGCACGCCATCCGGCTCGTCAGACCACTGGCGCGTCAATAAAAATGCTGGAGTCAACAGCCCACTTCCGAAAAAAGGTTAACTTTAACGCACATTACATTATTATCGCGGATTTCCGATTAAACACGCATCATGTCTGGAGACCGTCATGCATCTTTCCCACTTCCCACGACTGCATTTTGCCCATTTACCGACCCCGCTCGAGCCGTTAGAGCGCATCTCCGAAAATCTTGGCGGGCCCAACATCTGGATCAAGCGCGACGATTGTACCGGACTGTCATCGGGTGGGAACAAGACGCGCAAACTCGAGTTCCTGATGGCTGACGCAGTTGAGCGCGGCGCCGATACGGTTATTACCCAGGGAGCGACCCAGTCGAATCACGCGCGTCAAACCTGCGCGATCGCGGCCAGGCTCGGTTTCGATAGTCATATTCTGCTCGAGGATCGTACCGGGTACCGTGACGAGGCCTATGCCCATAACGGCAATGTTTTACTCGACCAGCTGCACGGCGCAAGCATTTCGATTCGTCCCGCGGACAGCGACATGAATGCGGAAATGGAGCAGCTTGCACAGCAACTGCGTGATGATGGGAAAGAGCCTTACATTGTTCCCGGGGGCGGGTCAAACGAGATCGGCGCGCTCGGATATGTCAACGCGGCGTTCGAATTGACCCACCAGGCGAACGAACGCTCGTTGAGGATTGATCACCTGGTGCATGCCACCGGCAGTGCCGGCACCCAGGCCGGGCTGGTGGTCGGAATGGAAGCGATGCACAGCCGTATTCCGGTTTACGGTGTTAGTGTGCGCGCGCAAAAACAAAAACAGGAAGACAATGTTTACGCGCTGGCACTACGTACCGCCGAATTCATGGGTTTGAGCCCGGACCTGGTCGCGCGTGACAAGATTGTCGCCAACAGCGACTACGTCGGCGAAGGCTACGGTCTGCCCACCGACTCGATGGTCGAAGCCGTCAAGATGCTGGCGAGTTACGAGGGTATCTTGCTGGACCCGGTTTACTCGGGCAAGGGATTTGCCGGATTGATCGATCTGATCCGCAAGGGCCATTTTAAAAAAGATGAAAACGTCGTCTTTTTGCACACTGGTGGCAGTGTATCGTTGTTTGCTTATCCGAATATTTTCGATCTACCGGGGTACAGCTGAAATCGCCAATGAGTAAAACCGTCTTTTCAAAACCGTTTACCCAGCAGGAAGCCATTCCCGAGACCGGTATCGAGCATGCGGTCGAGATATTACGCAGCGGGCGCCTGCACCGTTACAACACGCTCGAGGGTGAGACCTCCGAAACCGCGCTACTGGAACGGGAGTATGCCGATTACATGGGTCAACGCTACTGCCTTGCCTGTACTTCCGGCGGCTACTCGCTGCATATCGCCCTGAGGGCGGCGGGCCTTAAACCAGGCGAGGCGGTATTGAGCAACGCCTTCACGCTTGCGCCGGTACCGGGTGCCATTGACAACGCCGGTGGTAAGCCGTTACTGGTCGAAATCGATGAAAACTACTGTGTCGACCTGGCCCATCTCGAAGCCATGATGCAGCAGTCAAAGGCACGTTTCTTCATGATCTCGCACATGCGTGGACATATAGCCGACATGGTAGCGGTGGTCGAGCTTTGCACAAAGTACGGCGTAACCTTGATCGAGGACAGCGCACATACGATGGGCGCAAGCTGGAATGGCAAAAAATCGGGTAGTTTTGGTAAAATTGCCTGCTTCAGCACCCAGACCTACAAGCATCTCAACTCGGGTGAAGGCGGTTTATTGACGACCGATGACGACGACATCATCGCGCGGGCCATCATCTACTCCGGTTCTTACATGATGTACGAACGCCACGGAACCCTGCCCGATGCCGACGTGTTTGCCGATATCAGGCTCGATACCCCGAATTACAGTGGGCGCATGGATAACCTGCGCGCCACGATTCTACGCGCGCAGCTACCTGGCCTTGATCAAAATTGCGCACGCTGGAACGAACGCTACCGCAGCCTGGAAAACCGCCTGTCGCAAAATTCACGGATCCAGCTGCCATATAGGCCCGAGCAGGAATCGTATGTCGGCAGTTCGCTGCAGTTTCGCATCGCGGAATTTGATCAGGAGCAGGTGCCGGCTTTCGTCAGCGGCTGTGCACAGCGTGGCGTGGAATTAAAATGGTTCGGTAATGTTGAACCGCAGGGTTTTACGAGTCGTTATGATAGCTGGCGCTACCTCGAAAATACCCCGCAATTGCCGCAAACACTGGAAGTCCTGGCGACCACATTCGACCTGCGCATACCGCTGACGTTTACGGTCGAAGACATGGAAATCATTGGCAGCATCATCGACGAGGAGACTGCTGCCATATTCGACTGACGCCATCATTCGATATCGGTCGTGAACTTTTACCCGGGGTGCTACTGTTGTCCCTGCTGCTGAAACATTTTCTGCAACTTTTCCATCTGTTGTTGCATTTCCTCGGTCATCTGCCCGCCGCCCTGCTGTATTTGCTTCATCAGCTCATTCATATCGGGCATGTTTTCCATCATTTCCTGGGTTTGCTGCGTCGCCTGGTTCATCCTCTCGCTCAGGTCGACAACCTTCATGCCGGCGGGCAGGTCGTAGTGATTTGCAGGGAATTTCTTGTTCGTATCCACCGCGAGGACTTCTGACACCATCTTGCCGTTTTCATCGATTACCTTCATCGGAGCCCCGCTCGATTCGATAACATCCGCCAGCTGCATGTTGGCCTGCTGGCAGACCGACATCATCCCGTCCATGCCGCCTGTCATGTTGCGTGAGAACTGTTGCATATTACGCATCGACTCGAATATGGCCTGTACATCTTTGTTTTGAAGCAACTTGCTCGACGCATAAACCGTTCCACAGCGCTCACCGTTCGCGCTCATTTCATATTTGCGCGTCGAGTAGCCCGCAATCTTCTGACCACCACCCTTATCATTAAGGCTTACACTAACTGTCGAGCTATCGTCAGCAACGCCTCCGCTCTCGATCACAGTCCGCATTATTTCTTTCCGTTTCGAATCCACCATAAAGAACTCGCCACTCTGGTAATTGATGATGACGTGGCCCGGCATTTGCCTGTCTTCGATGCGTGCCATCTTGCCATCGCTACTAAACGCACTCGTGCGCCCCTTGCCATCCTTGATTGTGATCAGCACATCGGCCTGTGCGCCGCTTAAAAACACAAGAGCGACTGAGGTGAGTAAAGTTCTTTTCATGTTTGAACTCCCTGCCATTGGTATTTTTTAACCTTAAAATTTTAACATCGCTTTTACAACACTGTCTCGCTACAAAACTCGAACATCATCAAACGACCAGAACCAGGACCCGGGAAATCGACTCCAGGATACATTGAAGGAACAGTCGTCTACCAGGAATTTAGATCACGCAGCTTAATTATTGGTTGTCAACGAATATCAAATCGGCATCATTAACGAAATTTTCCGATTCAGGGCCTATGGCAGACAACAGCTTAAAATCACATGCACGCGTGATCGTCATTGGCGGTGGCATTGCGGGCTGTTCAACCCTGTATCATTTAACACGCGAGGGCTGGACCGACGTGGTACTGGTCGAGCGCGACGAGTTAACCTCGGGTTCGACCTGGCACGCGGCAGCACAGGTCACCCAGTTTGGCGGCAATCAAACCATGGTTGCACTGAAGCGTCACAGTATCGACCTGTACCGTGAACTCGCCGCCGATCCCGAGAACCCGATTTCCTACCACATTACCGGTGGGATGCGGCTCGCACATACGCCCGACCAGGTCGACAGCTATCGTCATTACGTCGGCATGGCAGCTGGCATGGGAGTTGACATGGAGTTCATCGACGCCGCTGAAGTCGGTAAGCGTCATCCCCTGATTAGCACCCAGGATTTACTCGGCGCCTGGTGGGATCCCCTCGACGGCGATATTGACCCGGCCGGAATCACGTTTGCGCTGGCGCGCAAGGCGCGCGAGGCCGGTGCCGAGGTTTCCCGCTTCAATCCGGTGGAGCGCATTACCCGAAAATCCAGTGGTGAATTTATCGTCCACAGCAAGCACGGCGACATCACCTGCGAAAAGGTCGTCAACGCGACCGGGTATCGCGTCAACGAGGTTGGCAACATGCTCGGGGTAACGCATCCGGTCACGTCGATGGAGCACATGTATTTCCTGACGGATACGATGCCGGAGCTCGAGGCGCTCGACTTTCGGGTGCCCATCATCCGCGATCCCGGAGACGATTTTTACAGCCGCCAGGAAAAGCTGGGGTTGCTGATCGGCGTCTACGAGCAAAGTTGTAAAACCTTCGGTATGGACGGTATCGATCCCGATTTTACCCAGGCTCTGTGCCCTTCCGATCTCGACCGCTGCCTCGATAACATGGAGCGGATCTTCGAGCGCCTGCCCGCGCTCACCGAGGCCGGCATCCATACGGTCATCAACGGCCCAATAACCTACACCATCGATGGTGCACCGTTGATCGGCCCGATACCGGGCATCGAGAACGCCTATTGCGCTATCGGCTTACGCGCGGGTATCGGCGAATCCGGTGGTCACGGCAAGTTGCTTGCCGAAATAATCGTGCATGGCGAATGCGAATGGGACGCCTGGTTTCTCGATCCGCGACGCTTCACCCAGTATGCCAATACCGAGCATACCTGCCTGAAAGCTATCGAGGACTATCAAAACGAGTTCCACTACCACCTGCCGCACGAGCATCGGCCCGCATCGCGTCTCGCTCGCACCACCCCGCTCTACGCGGTACTTGACCAGATGCACTGCGCCTGGGGTGTCGTCAACGGCTGGGAGCGCGTACTATTCTTCAAGCCCGACGCTGAGTTCGTCGATGAGCATAGCTACCGGTTTACGCCGACCAGGGCAGTGGTTGCAACAGAAGTCGAGCACCTGCAACAGCAGGTCAGTATCATGGAAGTCTCCGGGTTCAACCGTTACGAAATCAGCGGGGATGGCGTTGAAGCATTTCTCGATCAAATGATTTGCGGGCGCCTGCCGACCGGGATCGGCAAGGTAGGCCTGTGTTACCTGCTCACCGAAAAAGGCAATATCCTTAGCGAGGCCACGCTGGTAAAACTGGGCGAGAATCGCTACTGGTGGGGCTCGGCGGCAGCGGCCGAATGGCACGATCGAGATTGGCTGAATCGATACAAGCCTGATACGGTAACGATTACCGAAATGGCGAGTAGCCACACTATTTTGGTGGTTGCGGGACCGAAGTCACGCGCCCTGTTACAGTCGGTATCCCCGCGTTGCGACTGGTCAAGCACGGCTTTCCCCTGGTTACGCTGCCGGCAGATGTTCATCGGTCATGCCGAGGTGACCGCGATGAGCGTCAGTTTTTCGGGCGAACTTGCCTACGAGTTGCACGTACCGAATGAACAGCTTTACCTGGTGTGGCAGACCATAGTCGAGGCCGGGAAGGAATTTGATCTCGGTTACTTCGGGCTCTATGCAACTGAATCTATGCGTCTCGAGAAAGGCTACCTGCACTGGAAAGCGGACCTGATCTATGAACATGATCCGTTCGAGGCGAGACTCGATCGTTTCGTCAAGCTGGACAAGGGCGGCTTTATCGGCAAACAGGCTTTGCTCGAGCAAATCGAACGCGGACCGCGCAAGCTACTGGTATCGATGACGGTCGATTGCGATGTTGCCTGCGCCCATGGCGGTGACCCGGTATTCGTAGGCGCCGAGCAGATCGGATCGGTAACTTCAGGAGGCTATGGTCACCGGACAGCAAAGAATATTGCCTATGCCTACGTCGATCCCGGTGCAGCGGAAGTGGGGACCCGCCTCAGTCTTGGCATTCTTGGCGAAAAATACGATGCTGTCGTGGTGGGCCCGGTACTATATGATCCGGAAAACCGCCTGGTGCAGTCATGAGTAAACCTGTCAGATCTAAACGACGCCGGGGTGGCAGCCGTGATGCCATGCTGGCCAAGCGCAGTAAACCACCCGCGATCAATCCCGCGCCGGCGGGCCCGGTGGGCGGCCAGTACCGACCATTAACCGAAGCCCAGGTCAGCCAGATTTATAATACCTCGTTACGCATGCTGGCCGAGCTCGGCATGGGCGACTCGCCTCCCGCCCTGACCGAGCAGGCACTAAAATGTGGCGCCACTATCAACGACCTGGGGCGTCTGTGCTTTTCAAAGGACATGGTCGAGGACATAATCGACGGCGCCTGCAAATCTTTTGTTTTCCACGGACGTGATCAAAAGCACAGCTTCGAGGTCGGCGGTGATCGCGTCTATTTCGGTACCGGGGGCGCCGCGGTGCAAACGCTGGATCTCGACACCCACGTTTATCGCCCCTCGACACTGGCGGATCTATTCGATTTTACCCGTCTCGTCGATACCCTGCCCAACATATCCTGGTTTACCCGCTGCTGTGTTGCGACCGACATCCCGGACATCTTTGAGCTCGATTTCAATACCGCCTACTGCCTGATGCGCGGTACGCAGAAACCGGTTGGCACCAGCTTTACGCTGGGCGCGCACGTCGACCCGATTGTCGATATGTTTGACCGGGTCGCCGGCGGCGAGGGAAAGTTTGCCGAGAAACCATTTTGCAAGGTGCACATCAGCCCGATCATTTCGCCGATGCGTTATGGCGAGGACGCCTTCGAAGTCGCGCTGGCCAGCATCCGCCGCGGTATGCCAATTAACACAATTGTCGCCGCCATGTCGGGAGCAACTTCGCCGGCGACGATTGACGGCATGCTCGCTGCCTCGTTTGCCGAAACCCTGGCGGCACTGGTCATGGTCAATGTCTTCGTGCCCGGTTACCCGGTGATATTTTCCAACTGGCCTTTTGTCATCGACCTGCGCACTGGCGCGTTTTGTGGCGGCGGCGGCGAAATCTCGATTCTGAACGCGGGTGCAGCACAGCTGGCCAATCATATCGGTGTTCCCTCCGGGGTTGCTTCGAGCATGTCCGATGCAAAAGCCGTGGATGCACAGATGGGCATGGAAAAAGCGCTGTCATCACTCGCCTGCGGTTTGTCGGGCGCCAACATGGTTTATGAATCATCGGGCATGATGGCCAGCCTACTGGGCGCTTCCTTCGAGGCCTTCGTGCTCGACAATGAAATGTTATCGCATGTCTACCGCATGATTCGCGGTGTCGAAGTAACCGAGGATACGCTGGCCTTCGAAGCGATGAAAAACGTGATTACCGGTGCGGGTCACTTCATTGGTGAAACCCAGACCATGGAGGCGATGGAGCGCGATTACTTTTATCCCAAACTGGGAGACCGCCTCGAGCCGACGACCTGGGCAGAGAGTGGTGCACAGGATGCCGGGCAGAAGGCTAACCAGGAAGTACGCGAGATACTGGCACGGCACCAACCGAACTATATCGATTCGGCAGTCGATGTCGCAATAAGAAGCAAGCATAACATCCTGCTGCCCTGACCCTGCTGCAAAGCGGCGGTCCAACGTATCGGAATCTTACTGCGTTTTTAATTTCCGATACCCCGCTTGCGCTGGGATGACACCCTGCGGGTGTCACTTTTTCAATTGGACCAGCGGTGGGAATAATTCGAACTCACGCAGACTCTCGGCAAGGATCGCGGTAAAACTGTCTTTCAGTCGACTCTCGGAAAACACGTTCTGTATGTCCATCACGTCAAAGTAACGATGCGCTTCGTAGCTTGGATTCCATAGGATCAGCGGGCACTGTTGCTTGGAATAAATCGCGGTGCCCATACCCTTGTGGATCGAGCGAACCTCGATTTCAGCGGTTTCTTCATTCTCACTCAGGTAAAGGCAGGAATTGACATCCACTTCGAAAATCTTTTCCAGCGCCGAGCGCGGGTGGATTTCGCCGATGATATGAACCATGCGAGTCACGTCGGCTTCCGGATCCACCAGGTTGAAAGGACCTTGAACGTCATCACGGGCAAACTGGTAGCCATCCTCCTGGTAAACAATTTTGCCGATGACCAGCACATTTTCGATGATGTTGGCGGCGTAATATTTTGATATGTCGTGGAAAATGTCTTGCATTCGGGTTCCGGTGATTGCAGGCTCCTGGGCGCCTGTGATTCGTGCCTCAGAATAATACTTGGGAGTATAGGATAACACCATGTTTTAACAGTCAAAAAAGCACTCGTTGCGCAGATTCATTGCAGTTGCTAGATTGCACTATTTGCGCTAACGGAGATAAGCTTGGCCGGGGGAAAACCAGATTCTGCCTGTCGCGTGCCGAGAACGCGCATTTTGAACCAATGCACGGGTACCGCGACTGGCTCAAGATTCGCAATCTCGGCCTCAGCGAGGCAACCCATGGCGCTTACGACGCCTGGGTCACGCGCGCCAACGACCTCGGCGGTTCAACCGGTCGGCATTATCATAATTACGATTTTCAAATCATGTATGTGACCCGTGGCTGGGTAAAAATGTACTACGAGGGTGAAGGTGAATTCGTGCTGAAGGCGGGTGATTTCGTTTATCACCCGCCAAGGCACGTCCATGACTTCATGGAATACTCTGACGATATCGAAATATTCGAACTGGCCGCACCGGCCGACCATAGCGCAATCGATGTCTGACTTTTTTGATACCAGCCTGTCGGATTCGGATCCCCTGATTGGCGATGCCATAAGAGGTGAATTGCAACGTCAGCAGACACAGATCGAACTGATTGCATCGGAAAACATTGTCAGCCGCGCGGTACTCGAAGCGCTCGGACACCCGATGACCAATAAAACACTCGAGGGTTACCCCGGAAATCGTTTTCATGGCGGCGGTGAATTTGTCGACGTGGTCGAGCAGGCAGTAATTGACCGCGCCCGCGAACTGTTTGATTGCGACTATGTCAACGCACAGCCGCATTCCGGTACCCAGGCCAACCAGGCGGTATTCTTCGCAACCGTAAAGCCAGGTGATCGAATACTAAGCCTCAACCTGGCGGCCGGTGGCCACCTCAGTCACGGTGCCAGCCCGAACCAGTCGGGCCGCTGGTTCGAAGCACACCATTATGGTGTCGACCGGGAAACCGGGCTGATTGACTACGAATCGGTTGCGCAAATGGCGAAGGAGATTCGACCAGCGTTACTGATTGCCGGCGGGTCTGCGTATCCGCGCTGCATCGACTTTGAGCGCATGCGTCATATTGCAGACTCGGTCGGCGCCCTTTACCTGGTTGATATGGCACACTTTGCCGGACTGGTCGCGGCTGCTGTTCATCCTTCCCCGTTACCTCATGCCGACATCGTAACCTGCACCACCACCAAAACCATGCGTGGACCGCGCGGTGGCCTTATCCTGTCGCGTGATTCGACCTGGGCCAGGCAACTCCAGTCGGCAGTTTTCCCGGGCGTACAGGGTAGCTTGCACAGTCAGGTCATCGCCGCCAAGGCGGTATGCCTGGGCGAGGCCTTGAGCAATGCTTTCAAAAACTACGGAAAGCAGGTTGTTGAAAATGCGCGGGTGTTCGGCCAGACGCTCTCGGGTCACGACATCAAGCTGGTTAGCGGCGGCACCGATACGCACATGGTATTACTCGATTTTTCAGCGCGCGGCCTAAGCGGCCAAATGGTTCAGGACCGGCTCGCCCGGGTTAATCTCACTTCCAACAAGAACCCGGTTCCATTCGACTCGAACCGGCCTTCCGAGTGGGTAGGGCTGCGTCTCGGGGTTGCTGCCGCAACCACGCGTGGTTTACAACAGGACGATTTCAAGTCACTCGGTGACATTATTGCGCGAACCATCGAACAGGGTTCGGAAAACCAGGTTCAGGATGACCGGAACAAAGTCCTGGCCATATGCGAGCGTTTCCCGATCTACGGTTAAGACCACCTGCCGTTTTTGGAAAACTGGGTTTTCAGGAAATCCATCTGATCGGTGAGAATATTCTTGTTCGCAAGATAGAAAAATTCGTAACGATTCGGTACGAACGGAACCGCAAGCAGCTGCATGCCTGCTTCCTCGGGAGTGTGATCTGCCTTGCGATGATTACAGCGTTTACAGGCGGTCACAACATTGGTCCAGCTGTCGGTACCGTTGCGTGACACCGGCAGAATGTGATCGCGTGAGAGATTATCAGCAGTGAACTTGCCCCCGCAATACATGCACAGGAATTGATCGCGGCGGAACAGGTAACTGTTGACCAGTGGTGGCACAAAATCGTTCAGCTTGATGCTGCCATCGCTCGCCAGAATGCTCGGTAACGACAGCACCGACTGGCGACCGAGCCGGTTGATGCCGCCCCTGATTTCAAACGCATGCTCACCCAACGCCCAGACCACCTGGTCCTTTACCAACAGCGTTGCGGCCTCTTCACGCGAAATCCAGTCAATCGGCATTCCGGCCTTGTTTAATCTCAGGATCTTTGCATTCCTCATCGCTTTATTATGCCTTACAAAATCGTCAGGTAAACCCCTGATTTAATGGCCAAAATACACGATACTCGGCGTTTCTCACAATACTATTATAGTTGTGCAAACTTCGTTCAAGCGCGAAATCTAGAAAACGCTTTCGTAATTTACACGAATTTGCTTAGATTGCTGTGAAATTGTCACAACTTGATGACTCCGAGGAAAGATTCCAATGGACAGATCTGCGGCACAGGTTTCAGTCGACGACAATGACTCACCTGTCAGCGCCAAAGCCCGGGATACCTCGCAAGGATGCCTGCCATGAAGGCTTTTCCATTCGCGCTCTATGATGCGTTTTCTGCGACCGTATTCGGCGGTAGCCAGGCGGCGGTAATCACCGACGCAAAAACAATTAAATCAGCCGAACGGCAGCGTATTGCACGCGAGATCGGAATGCCGGCAACAGCCTTTGTTGACGACTATGGCGACGACTGGATCCAGGTCCAGTTCATGTCGACCGTCATGGAGTTGCCGATGTGCGGGCATGGCACGATCTGTCTGCTGACGCACCTGCTCGAATCGGAGCGCATCCGGCTGGATCAACAGTTAACGCGTGAGGTCGAATTACGCCTGCCCAGATCAACCGCAACCGTCGAATTGAGCGCGCGCCGTGATGCTCGTTACCAGGTCATGCTGGATATCATACCGCCGCGCTTCGAAGCCCCGCCGCCCCATACCGGCGCCCTGCTTAAAGTGCTCGGCCTCGAAGCCAGCGCGCTCGCCAATGACCTGCCGCTCGAAACCGCACGCGGTGATTTCATCCACCTGGTGGTACCGCTTACCGGGCTCGAAGCGATACGCGCGATTGAGCCTGACTTCAACGGCATGATCGAATTCTGTCATGCGTACGGCGTCGAGACGATCGCGGTATTCTGTAGCGAGGTCGAAAATTCAGCTAACAGTATTCACGTGCGCGATTTCTGCCCGGCGGTCGGTGTCAGCGAATCCGCCGCCGCGGGAACGACCAATGCGACGTTGGCCAGCTACCTGGTACGGCATGACATGGTGACAGCGGACGCCGATATCATCACGGTTAACGCCGAACAGGGACTCGAACTCGGGCGCCCGAGTTCGGTACAATCCCGTGTTACGCTGATCGGCCAGGAAATCGACAGGCTGCAGGTGGGCGGCGTCGCGACCCGTGTCCTCGATGGGCAGGTATATTTATAGGTAAAGTCATGCAACCGAGGCTTGAAAAACTCTACCGCGACGCGCTGGTGTGGGACGCGCATGCCGGCGTATTCCCGAGCCTCGAGGTCGATCTCAACCTGTTACAGGAATGGCCGGACAGCGGGGTTAATTACCTCAGCATCAATGTCGGCTTCGACGTCATGGACTGGCAGGATACCCTGGCCACGTTGGCCGCCTATCGTCACTGGGTGTTGGCGCATACCGATCGTATCGTACTGGTAGGCAATACCGCGGATATTGATCGGGCGCGCAAGCAAAATAAATTTGCGGTGAGTTTCGATATCGAGGGTATGAACGCACTCAACGAAGATATCAACATGGTGAGCGTCTACCACGCGCTTGGCGTGCGGCAAATGCTGTTCGCATACAACCTCAACAATGCGGCGGCCGGGGGCTGCCATGACCGTGACACCGGTCTGACCGAATTTGGCAGGCAAGTGGTACGCGAAATGAACCGTGTCGGCATGATTGTCGACTGCTCGCACGCAGGCTATGCCACCACGATGGATATCATGCACGAGTCGAGCAAACCGGTCGTATTTTCACATTCCAACCCAACGGCCATCTGGGACCACCAGCGTAATATCAGCGATGATCAGATCAAGGCCTGCGCCGCAACCGGGGGCGTAATCGGAGTCAACGGCATGGGCATCTTTCTCGGTGAAAACGACATCAGCAATGCAACCCTGGTGCGCCACATTGATTACCTCGCCGACCTGGTTGGCTGCGAGCATATCGGCTTTGGTTTCGATTACTCGCCCAGGGTGGATGTTGATATCGGCGTGATTCTGCGCAGTCGCCCTGACTACTGGCCGGCGGGTCAGCAGTATGATACGCGGGGGATCGAACACGCTGGACCGCAACAACTGGAGGACCTGGTAGAGAAATTAGCGGACGCCGGCTACGGTGATGCTGACATTCGCGGCATGCTCGGGGAGAATTTCAGGCGCGTTGCCGCGAGCGCCTGGCAGGGTAGCTCAACCTGATTCTGAATTGCCGCTTTTCTCTGGCACCGCCTTTAACAGAAGTTTCAGTTCCGATATTTCCTGCCGTAGCGTTGCCATTTCCTGGTGCAGGTCCGCCTCGATGTGGTCCCTGGCCTGGTTCATCGCCTCCATCGCCTGCTGCGACTCTTCCTCGCTGAAGCTGTGCATCGCGTTGACGATGATGGCGATAAACAGATTCAGCATCGTGAACGTGGCGATCAGGATAAAACAGACGAAAAACACCCAGGCAGCCGGATGTACCTCCATCACCGGGCGCACGATGCCCATCGACCAGCTTTCCAGCGTCATGATCTGGAACAGCGTAAACAGGGATTCACCGATACTGCCGAACCATTGCGGAAAAGTGGGGCCAAATAGTTTGGTCGCGATCACCGCGAATACGTAGTAAATCAAGAGCAACACCAACGCGATCGAACCCAGGCCCGGGATCGAGTTCAGCAAGGCACCGACCACGCGTCGCATCGACGGTACCAGCGTCAGCAGGCGCAGCACGCGTAATACGCGCAGCGCTCGCAGCACGGCAAAGGGCCCGCTTGCAGGCACCAGCGCAATCGCGACTACGCTGAAGTCAAATATACTCCAGGCATCGCGAAAAAATCCCAGGCGGTGCGCAAAGATGCGTAACCCGATTTCTATGACGAAGACGCCCAGTATCAGGTGATCAAGCGCCAGCAGGTATGTGCCGTAACTTTCCATGGCTGCGGGTACGGTCTCAAGGCCGAGGACGATCGCGTTAATCACGATCAGGGCCATGATGCCATTTTGTATTCGTGGACTTTCCACCCAGCGGCGGATCGCCCCACGCATGCCTGCTTGAGGCGGAGTTTCTGTTTTCATTGCCAATACCTGGAGACGCTACCAGAGCCTTGAGATGGTGGCATGCAGGACGATTTCAATGCAACTATAAAATGGTGGTTACGTTCTGCTTCTAAAACATCCGCTACGCGGTATCATTCCAGATGTGTGGTCGATTCGTTCATTTCAGCCATCCCCAGGTTGACTGATAAACGAATTGGGTCACCGCGACTGTGAGAAAATCGGTGGGATGCATGGTTATTGCCCTCCGTCGAGATCGACGCCGCCGTAGGCGACGCCGCTGAGTCGCGCCATGTCCACGTCGAATGTTGTTAGATCGTCGATCGAAAACTGGTTCAGATGATCGTGCCCGGCAGCCCGTGCGAGCACCGCCATCAGGTCCACCGTGGCACCGAAAAACCGCGCCAGGCGCTCTGCCGCGATATCTACGGGTAAGCGCGCGCGTAAATGCGGTTTTTGCGTGGCGATACCAACCGGACAATTATTGGTATGACAGGCGCGCATGCCGAGGCAACCGATGGCTTGAATGGCCGCATTGGACACTGCAACTCCATCAGCACCGAGTGCGAGCGCCTTGGCGAAATCGGCCGGGTGGCGTAGACCACCGGTGATGATTAACGTCACCCCATCAGCGTTGCAGCGATCGAGATGCCGGCGTGCTCGCGCCAGCGCCGGGATCGTCGGCACCGAAATGTTATCGCGGAAGATCAGTGGCGCGGCGCCGGTGCCGCCGCCGCGTCCATCGAGAATGACATAGTCAACGCCAATCTCGAGCGCCGCGTCGAGGTCCTTTTCAATATGCTGCGCCGATAGTTTGAAACCAATCGGAATGCCGCCGGTACACTCGCGCACTTCGCCGGCAAAATCACGGTACTGATCGAACGAGGTCCAGTCCGGAAAACGGGCCGGCGAAATCGCCGATTGGCCTTCGGGTAATCCGCGCACCTCGGCGATCTTGCCCTTGACCTTGTTGCCCGGCAAATGCCCGCCGGTCCCGGTTTTGGCGCCCTGACCGCCTTTGAAGTGAAACGCCTGGGTTTTCTTGACCTTATCCAGCGAATAACCGAAGCGTGCTGACGCGAGCTCGTAAAAGTAGCGCGAATTGGCCGCCTGCTCTTCGGGTAGCATGCCGCCCTCGCCGGAGCAGATGCCAGTGCCGGCGAGTTCGGCACCCTTGGCCAGCGCAGTCTTGGCTTCCTCAGACAGCGCGCCGAAGCTCATGTCGGAGACGAACAGTGGAATATCGAGCTTGAGTGGCTTGTTCGCATTAGGCCCGATCACCAGATCGGTGCCGACGGCTTCGTCGTCGAGTCGCGGCAGCTTGTGCAACTGCCCGACCACGAACTGAATGTCATCCCACTTCGGCAACAGATCGCGTGGCACGCCCATAGCCGAGGCGGGACCGTGGTGCCCGGTCTTGCTCAGGCCGTCATTGGCAAGCTGGCGAATGAACTTGACGTAGGGCTCGTCGACGGTGCCATGGGGGTCCTGGTAGGCGCCCTGGTAACTGTCACGATTATAGGGTTGCGGGTTGGCCCCGGCCCAGGCGCTGACTTCGTCTTCGTCGACGCAGACCTGGCCGTCTTCGACCCAGGCATTAAATTTCGGCAGCGTCTCGCTGTTATTGTATTCGCTGATGCCGGTATCCATGCGGTAATCCCAGTTATGGACTCCGCATATAAGGTTATCACCGGAAACAAAGCCGTCAGCCATCAACGCACCGCGATGCGCGCAGCGCCCGTAGAGCACACTGAACCGGTCGTCGAAACGAACGATGACGAGATCGACGCCTGCGACCAGAGCATGCGTCGGTTGGCGGTCGGGTAACTTGTTCCATTCGGTCAAGGCAATTTTTTTCATGATCCTACCCTTGTTTGGTTTCAATAATGTGCCCTTCGCGCAACGGTATCTCCACGGCGGGCATGTTTTCTTCGCATTCGCCCATGCCGGCGGCCAGCCGAGCATAAGCGTTTGCCAGCGGCGCGGCGCTGACGCCGTGCAGCAGCGCACTCAACGTCACCGTGAGCACGGTGACGGTAAAAATTTCGTCGCGTTGCGGCAAATCGGATTCTTCGATGATCAGCAAAAGAAACAACACCGAAGCGAGTCCGCGCGGGCCGAACCAGCCGAGAAACAGTTGCGTCGGCAGGCGCACGCCGGTGGCGATCAATGACAGCAGGATCGGTAGCATCCTAACCACGGTCAGACTCAACAACGCGTAGACCAGGTGCTCAACGCCGGCGTGTTCGAGCGCTTGCGGCAGCATAACCGCGCCAAAAATCAGGAACGTAATCAGCATCAGCAGCTGGCCCTCGGTTTCCATGAATTCGAACAGGAAGGTACAGGCGTTTTGCAAACGGTTGCCGAATACCATGCCGCCAATAAAAACGGCGATGAACCCGTTGCCGCCGATCAGTTCGGCGGCAACGTAAATCAATATCGCGAGCGCGAGGATTGCGATCCCCTGGTAACTGTCGCCCATCCAGCCGCACACCACCGCGCGGTCGAGCGCAACGGCGCCGGTGGCGCCGATAATAATGCCGACGATCGGGCCGAGCACGAGTTGCATCAATCCGAATTGCACCCACATGCTGGCATCGTTCTGCGTGCCATGGGCGGCGCCCGCGAGGCTCGCGAACAGCAACACCGCCGGCAGTGCAATACCGTCGTTAAGGCCACTCTCGATATTAATCGCCTGGCGGATGCGTGCCGGTACCGCTTTCGCCGAGACCACCGACTGGCCGAGCGCGGCATCGGTCGGCGCCAGAAGCGCGGCCAACAGTGCCGCCTCCCACAGCGAAAAGGCAGGAAACAGCCAGACCGCGACCAGCGCGCCGCACAGCATCGTTAACGGTAATCCGAGCACGAGCATGCGCTGAGGCAGGTTGTGATCGATCCTGACGTCGCCAAGTTTGATGCGCGCGGCATCGGTGAATAGCACCAGGATCAAGGTGCATTCGGCGATGAAATGGATCATGCCGTGCCCGGGATCGATATGCGCGACGCCAACGCCACTGGAACCGACAACCAAACCGAAGCCGACGAACACCAGCGGCGCGGTGATGATCGTGTCGCGCAGGCGGCCCGAGATCAACGAAAACAGCAGCAGGCCGCCGGCGATTATCGCTAAGGATTGAATATCCAACGAAATCCCGCGATTAGCAGCCAAGCAAGTGCAAGCAAGCAGGTTGTCTGCCTGGATTAATGATAATTCGACTCCTCTTGGTTATATTTGGGTTACCGTAAAGGCAACTGTTAATATTTAACGTCACGCGCGTCAGGATTACAATGGCTTTTCCGATAGCCTATAGGCTGCGAATTTCACTGCGGTGTCATTGCCAGCCAGGCCACAAAACATGTCGGTCGCAGTGACCAAATCGATAAAGCCAAACAGGAGGCAACCATGTCTAATCAGTACGAGGCAATAATTATCGGCACCGGCCAGTCGGGACCGGCGCTGGCTGGTCGACTGAATGCCGAGGGACTTCGAACGGCCATCATAGAGCGCGGCCTTGTCGGCGGTACCTGCGTCAATGTCGGCTGTATCCCGACGAAAACCCTCGTCGCCAGTGCGCGGGCCGCTTATATGGCACGCGAAGCCCCGCGATTCGGGGTACAGATTCCCGGTGACATCGCCGTGGACATGGTCGCCGTCAAAGCACGCAAAGACGAAATTTCAGGAGCCTCGAACCGGGGCGTCACCAGCTGGATCGAGGGGATGGACAATGTTGACCTGATCCGCGGGCACGCCAGTTTCACGGGTCCCAACGCAGTTGAAATCAATGGCGAGACGATCGAGGCCGAGAAGATATTCATCAACGTCGGTGGGCGCGCCCGGGTACCGGACTGGGAAGGTATTGACGAGATACCATTCCTGAACAACTCGAGCATGATGGATGTCGATTTTCTTCCGCAACATCTCATTATCGTCGGCGGCAGTTACATTGGACTGGAATTCGCGCAAATGTATCGACGCTTCGGCAGCGAAGTGACAGTCGTGGAAAAGCACGATCGGATTATCGGCAGAGACGATGACGATGTCTCGAACGCGGTCAGGAAAATTTTGGAGGGAGAGGGTGTTCAGTTCCGTTTGAACGCGGATTGCTTCAGGGTCAGGAAAACGGACACCGGGGTTGCGATTCGGGTCAGCTGCGACGAGGGTCCCGAAGAGGTAACGGGCTCACACCTGCTTGCTGCCGTGGGACGAGATCCCAATACCGATGATCTCGGCGTTGACCGGGCGGGCGTCGAAACCAACCGGTTCGGCTTCATCAATGTTGACGATCAGCTGCGCACAAGCGTGCCAGGTATCTGGGCGATCGGTGACGTCAATGGACGCGGCGCGTTTACCCACACCTCCTACAACGACTACGAGATCGTCGTCGCCAACCTGTTCGATGATGACCCCCGCAAAGTGACGGACCGAATACTATGTTACGGATTATTCGTTGATCCGCCATTGGGCCGCATCGGCATGACGGAAAGGGAGGTGCGAGCGTCCGGAAAACCCGCGCTGATCGGCAAGCGCATGATGACCCAGGTCGGCCGGGCCCGCGAGTTCGGCGAAACGCGTGGATTCATCAAGATCATCGTCGATGCCGAGACCGAGGAAATCCTGGGCGCCGCCATTCTGGGCCTCAATGGGGACGAAGTCATTCACTGCCTGCTAGACACGATGTACGCGCGCCGGCCCTATACCGTTATCGCGCGCGCCGTTCACATTCATCCAACAGTGGCAGAATTGATTCCTACGGTCCTGCAGGGCATGGTCCCGCTGGAATAGTTGCAACACTATTTTCCTTGCTTTAAATTATCCGATCGATAGGGGACAGTCGGCTACCTGAAACAAGGGTCGAATTTATACACTTAAGGAGTTGAAATGAATAAAATCAGACCCGCCATCAGCTGTGCCAAGAATGGTCCGTATTTACTGAAAAGTGAAGCGATGTCGGCAGTTGAGCTCTGTGTTCCGGGGCCTGAAGGTGAAACTGTCTCTAGCGTCAGCGACGTAGCGCTGTGCCGCTGCGGTGGTTCAAGCAACAAACCCTTCTGCGATGGAACGCATCGTAAAAACAGTTTCAACGATCGCAATGAATCTGACACCGGGGAAAACCGCGTGGCCAGTTACTCCGGCACGCACTTATCGATCCATGACAACCGCAGTATCTGTGCACATGCCGGTTACTGTACCGACCAGTTAAGCGCAGTATTCAAAATGAGCTCCAACCCCTGGATCGATCCGGATGGGGCCAGCGTCGAGGAGATCATCGCGCTCGTTAACCAGTGCCCATCGGGCGCTCTGAGCTATACAACCAACTCCGAGACCCGCGAGCAAACCTCAGAATCCCGAATCAGAGTCATGAAGGATGGACCCTATGCGATCAGCGGTGTTGATCTCGCCGATCACGAACTTGGCGCCGGAGCGACATCGGCCCGCTTTACCTTGTGCCGCTGCGGGGCTTCGAAGAATAAGCCATTTTGCGACGGCAGCCACTGGGATATCGACTTCAAGGGGTAAAATAGCTCGTACCGGATGAAACACAGCAGGGGGCCATCATCAAGGCTGGTACTTTTGGGCGTCGCGAGCGCTGCAGAGTACCTTGATCCCGGCAAATTAAAACTGCTGATTTTAATGTTGTTTAGGAAGGGTGTTGGCTAAACGGCGACCGCGGCGCACCTTCGATGCCGACGAATTTCCGGGAACAGGGGCAACTCCCTTCTTTGTGCCAATGTGTCTATCGGTTTGTTTGTGGCCGGGCGGCGGTTTGGGTGCTATCCCCGGAATAACAATATATCCAGTGCTTGCTCGGCCGAGCAGTTCATTAACAGGTCGATAATGGATAAGTTTGGAATAAATGCTTCGAACTGGGTATTTTGTTGCGGATAAGGACGGCAAGTCCAGCTCTGTACCTCGATATTAATCTGATTATCCTGGAAAACTTCGCGATCCATGTAACTGTCAAAGGCGGTCCCCCCGGCAAGATAGTTCGTTGCCTCAAAATTTTTACACAGGGATACAATTTTTTCAGATGCTGATATTTCGTTTTCCTCGGAAAATAGGCTTGTACCTGTAGTAATATGGTAAAAATCGCCAATCCGTCTTTCTTGTAAAAGCGTATTAACCGATTCCAGGGACAGGCTGGCCAAGGATTCGGGCGCACGGCCTTCCAGCAGGCGAAACAATGCCCAGAATAAGGTAGCATTATTGAGCTTGGCTACTGTTTCGTATCCCGCCTCGAGAATGGCCTCGATTTCGGCGAAGACAGAATGAAACTCGGGGGACTTGGAGTAGTTAGATTTTAGCTGGTTCAACTGTTTCTTGGCCCAGGGTTGATCGTAGGAAATCTGGGTTTGATAAATTGGCAGCATTCCGCCCTTTTTTATCGGTACATTTAAAAGATGTATCCCCGCATTGGTTTTTATCGGGCTATGCACCTGGTGAGATACGCCACGGGTTCCATCGGAAAACTTGTGGTTTTTCACAAACTGGACATCGTCCCTGATGACAAAATGCTCGGATGCAAACATCCGCGCGAAGTAGTGTAATCTCGGGAAATAATGAGGCTGAATGTCGCACAAGGTCATGATGGCCTGTCCCTTTGGCAAGTACGGAAGACTAGAGTAATGCTTCTAGCGAGGTTCGAACAATATTCACATCGGGAGAGATTGTCTTCCCCTAAAATTCGCAAGCCTCAGTATAGGGGCGGGATTGGCATGGTCAAGAAGGGTTATCTGTTGATTTGCGCAACTTTGGCCTTAACGGGACCGAGTTGTTTTCTGAGTTGTTCGAGGTCGTCGGTGTCGTCGAGCGAATACTCGCGTTGATCGGCGTCGCGCACAATCACTTTATTATCCCGAGTCAATACATAGTTTTCATAACCTTCGTCGACAAATAACCAGGGAAGCTGGTCACCCGCGATGTCGAATGACTCCATGCCGAGCGAGTGAAGCACTTTACCAGCAGCTTTTTCCCGCTCTTCGTCCAAGGCTTTTCGCGTCGATGGATCATGATTTACCAAGCAATAGAGCGAATAGGTCAAGTAAATATCTTCGATTTTGCTGTCCTGGGTGGCTGAATCCGATCCATGGTAGAACGACCATTTATACAAAACTTTCTTTTTCACCACTTAAACCTGATACCGTATTTGTTATATATATAGCAGATTTCCGGATTAGTTACCTTAGATAAATACGTAAAATAGCTGTGCGGAAATTCTCGATTTCCGAGGCAGCGAGTTAGTTCCCGGACTACGGAAGAGCCGGATTTGCGGGCGGTTCAGTTGATAAAATCGGTAGATGGCCGCGGATCTGTGGGCATTAAAAATGTACGTAAAGTATTTACTTTAAAAATAAAATGTCTTTTCGTGTCAATTCTTTACGATCACGTCATTGTCGTGCTTTCAATTTGAATTTGCTTGGTTTTCAATCTGGCGGATTTATCCGGAGCTTACTTTTCATTTAAGGCCTACGGTTTTTCAATGCAGTGAATCTCTGATTTCTTCCCATATACCCGGATCTTCCTCGCCCAGCCTCCACAAGCCTATATTATTAATCCCATACTTGGCCTTGAGTTTAAGCTTTTCCCTGATACTGTCCTTGTTTTCGAACCAGGCTACATAGCCTACTCCCCTGCTGTCCTCGAACAACTGGTAGGGACTGCCGTGCGGATCGCTCCATTTGACCTCGGCGTCGAACCTGTCCTGGAATGAAGAAATTTTACGATAGGTAAATTCCTTGTCCACACCTACAAATTGGTTACTTTTTTTGCGCTCCCACACCTCCCCATAAAGCGGCAGGCCCAGAAAAACCTTGTCCACGGGAACTCCTCGTTTTTCGATCGCGTAATTCAGAACTCCATCTACCCATGCTGGCGACGCCAACGGCCCCGGTTGGCTGCCTGGGTAATGTTCGCCGTAAGTCATGAAGTGCATTTGATCGACATAGGGGTGTATTTCACTCCAGTCCTGGGCATGCGAACCATTATCTTCCATTGGATTGTCCTCCGAAGTCTTGGGGTGCAAGGCAACGGCGAGCACCTTGCCCTGGTTCTGTAAAGCTTCTCCCAGCAATTGTATGAACTGCGTGAAATTGCTTCTGTATTCGCCAGGCAAAGCTTCGTAATCGATGTTGATGCCATCGAATCCCATGCGATTCACAAGGTCAATCAGGTCGGCGACATGTTTCTGTCTCCGGTTTTTCGATTTTATAACCTCCCAAACCCGTTCCGGATCCCAGTTAGAGGCCCCCTCGTTATCGTCGTCCGGAAGATTGGTGATTATTGCCAGCACCTTTACGCCATTTTTTTGCACAGACCTTATCAGTTCCCTGCTTTCCCTCGCACCCTTGTATTTTTTTATTTTTCCACTTTCGTCGAGGACATACCAGAAAAGAGAAATGTGAGTAAACAAGTCAATGTTTTCCTGAAACGATTCCATCGCGTCATCCTGATCCCAATAAGGCACCCACCCCAATACTATCTTATGAGTATGTTCAGCTTCGTTCGAGGTAACCGAGTAACTATCCGGCTTGATACAGGAAACCACGAGCAGGACAGAAATCACCAAGATACCATCAAGCAGATATTTTAGCGGTCGTCTTAATAAAGTGGTGCTGGCAGGCTGCATAATCGGGATTTCCGTTTTCGCTATTAAAAGATAACTGTCACCGTAAATATCCTTGATATACGGATTATTGTCCAGATTGGATTTATATGACAGATTCAGGCCTACGATGTTTGCACCAAAAAGCGCAGGAATCGGCCGGACCTGGCATAGGGCGGAGTCTGCGGTTGCTCACTCTTTTCACCATGCAGAGCCTGTCGCTGCTACCGGCGCCGGTCAACTCGGTCTGCCGGAGTAGAAGCCGGTAAAACCACTTCATCGAAACTGTAAACTAAAACCAATCCAAACAGAGTTTCTTCGAAGCTGGTTTCATCTATGGTTTCGAGAGCCGATTCGAGGCTCCAATTGTCGTTAATCCAGTAACGTACGACTACTTCGACAATTCTGCCCGTCGCTGCCTCCTCACTGGCATCGTTGGGCGTTACTTCCCGTTCCGAGTAGGCAAGTCCGATACCCAGGGGCCATGCGTTGTAATATGCGCTGATGGTAACGGTACTATGGTCTTCGGGATTATTGTTCGCATTTTCGATGTCTAAAAGTTCCAAGCCCAACTCGATTTCGTAGTTCTCGGACGGCTTAATTACCCCGTACAATGCGCCGATGGACATCTTTTCAACCAGCTCCAGGTCGAGACCCGGCTGCTGTTCTCCGTAACCGAGGACGTAGTCGACTCTTCCGGCTCCGTAGTTTGAGCTTCCGTGAAAAGTGAGAAGCCCATTATCAAATTTCTCGGTATTTCCAGTCCCACCGTCTTCCTTATCCACTTCGTCCAAGCCACTGAGCAGGGGGGCACTAAGAAAAGACGTGTCGACATGAAACAAATGAAGCGTTAGCCAGTGCTCGTCGGTGGATTCGTTGCCCAGTCTGACCGCTCCACCGAGGCTTATTTTTTCGTCGAGATTGATGTAATTCGAATAATTGCCGAAAAATGTCGGGGATTCGGGAAATATTTCAGAAGCGGGCTCATATCGTCCGGCGAATAATGAGAATCGTTCTCCACTGTAGTCCAGTTTCAACATATCGATGTTCAGGCCTTTTCGAAACAGAAACTTTTCGTCCTGATCAAAAATGTTCTTCTCTTCGTCGAAGATGATATCGGTCTCCAGCAGCAAATTCAGGTTATCCGTGATTTTGAAATCGGAATAGGATTTTACACGGCTGATAAAATCTTCCTGCTCGAATATCGGATCCGTAGCCTCTAAGACGTTCAAGTATTCGACCTCGGCCTGGACGTGTGTACTTTCCCAATTAAATAACCTAGTTTCCTGACTTGTCGTTGTGGAAGAATCCGGTAACACGGTTTCCAGTTCTTCCACCGGTGTGGCGTCGTCGGTTTGCGGTGGTGGCGTATCCTGCTCTGGCGCCTCGGTGCCATCCGTATCCGTTGCTAAGCTGTCGACTTGGGCACTTATCAGCGTCAACACACGATCCTGGGAAGACGGCAACAAAGGACTGGCGCCAAATCGCTTTTTAAAATCACCCGCAAAAGCCGATTCAGAATGGCATAAAACTAAATAAACGAGGATCAAGATAAATTTTGATAAAGGGCCTCGTGATTTCGCGGTAGGTACCGATGATCCCCCGATCGTATTAGGACAAATTGGATCGGGTCGGCCAAGAGTTGCCGCTTTCGATTCTAGGTTGGTTAACAATATTGTCACGATTGTGTTTCCCGATTCAATCCCAATCCATTGTTTACCGGATGGGTGCTAAGGTTAAAAGCCGACATAGGAACGAGCGGTAAATAAACAAGCTGCACCGTCCGCTACGAAATGTGTCGCCCGGGGTAGGCGCGCCCAAGCGTAATGTAAATCCGGAGCGATCAACTTTAATTCCTGAATCAACAACCGATATCAAACGGGCATAAGCGTAATTTGTTGGTAGATTCCACGATCTTCAAAGAATCGCCAATCGTTTTAACCAAAACGTTTCGGCCGCCATGGCTCCGCATTGCAGCCCCCGATAACTGGCCATGGTCTTCACCCCATGGACCGAAAGCGGGCTATCGGCTTGTTTTAACTGGGATTGGTAGAGCTTGAGCGCTTCAATCTTGGCACTCAAGTCAGCCTCTTCCAATTTAACATACAGCGATGAAGAACTCAGGGTCTCGGCAGTATTCCAGGCATGATAAGGCAGTTCATATGTGGCCAGCATCGACTGATACGATTTTTGCTTCAACGAAGCCGGCCGCAGTGCGGTTACGGTCGCTTTGAATACCGCGCGGTGATCCTGGTTGTAGTCATGATTGGAGGTGGTGAGGACCAGGTTCGGTTCGATTATATGCAAGGCCAGTTTGCTCCCCCTTTCGATGGCATGTACCAGTTCGCCCTGGGGTATGGCGTCGAGTTTCAGGTGGTATTTATCTCCGCTCAGGGCAATGTCGAAATCATCGAAGTCAAGGTAATCGGCAACCTTTTCAATTTCACTGATGCGTTCATCGGCAGTCGATATTCCTTTATCGGAAAAATCCTTCGCAGTTCCCACCGTAACATACATGACATATACCTTGCCGCCTTCGCGCTTGATGCGATGAATAATTCCGCCGCATCCAAAGACTTCGTCGTCGGGGTGTGGGGCGATTACGAGTGCCCTGACTTTACTTAGATCAATCATCGTAATTTCCTGGAGTCATAGTTTACGCACGGGAAGGGCTAGACCAGCGACCATCAGACTCAACGAAATAAGTGAGGGGCAAGGTATACAAAAAAATAAATGCGTCGATCCAGCGTAGCAAGACAAATCCCAGGCCGTACAGTAATAACATTGGTTTCTTCTCAAGCACGGCAATAACTATCGTCAAGATGTAATCAACCAGAAATATGCCGATAACGACGTCGCTCAGGCTGATATTGACGATCCCTAGCGTGGGAAGCCAGAGAGCCATTGTTTCGCCGGGGGCTAGCAGAAGCCAGACCAATACGACCGGAAACATCAGGAATACCACGCTTTGCAGCAGCACCTCTAATGTGAAAGTGCCGAGTGCAAGCCAGAAGAAACTAAACCAGAAACCATGTCTTTTCGCCGTTTGCCAAAAACCAAGATTCCAGCGCTTAACCTGAGAAAAATAATCCCGCAGTGAGTGAGGATCTTCGCAAAATGAAATCGCTTTGGGCGTATATGCTATTTTCCCGCAGCGGTTTTTGTGAATCTCAAAGGTCATGTTGAAATCCTCGATCAATAGACCGGGGGCAGTTATATCGATGTCGGGAATCACGCTGCATCGATACATACTGGAAAAACCAGGGATAATGTAACTTACATTGGAAAACTCCCATGTCTGTCCGTAGCGAAGAAAAGCCTGCATGACCTTATATAGGCGGACTCGGTAGGCGATAAAAAAATTTCCCCAAACCGGTATCCAGTGTGGTTTCCATTTGGGAACTGCATGACCCGCAATCGCAACAACGGATGGATTGTCGAACAGGGGCAACGCATTTTTCATGTAGGCCTCATCGATTTCCGAATCGGCATCCATGATCAGCACTGCCTTGTAGTGGTCGCAGAGTTCGTAATGATCGATCAGATATTGTATTGCCCGGGCCTTTCCTCCATTGGGCTGTATATTCGCGACATTGCAGTCCCATTGCTTGGCCACCTCTACCGTGTTATCGGTGGATCCATCGCTACCGACAAAGACATTGCGAATTGGTACGACTCTTTGTAGTGCATCAAGACATAGATGAATGGTTTTTTCCTCGTTATGGGCCGGCACTAGCACGGCCACGTCGTCTAGATCGACATGTGATTGTTCAGTCAGCTTATCGTTTGTTGAATCGCGCTTGATCCACCTGTAGTAGTTGAGCCTTAATCGACCGACGAGATACCTGCTGCCAAACCAGCTCCCGATCAAGGCCAGTGAAAAGAAAATAGCCAATTCCTCCAAATAGGCAGGATCCGTGATATCGGCGAATTCAGCAATATTCGAATATTCGAGATAATAATATAGCGACCAGTAAAGCACCGGGAACAGTAAGGTATCGACCAGGGAAAGTGCGGCACGCAAGATACGCACCAGGGTGTATGCGATCAGGACAGACGCTGCAGTCCAGGAAATCGTCGGTAATACCCATGAAATCGGAGCAGGCAGAGAGTTTATGTCGTCTGCTGGCCGGGTATCTGTAGAAAAAACACCGCTAATGGCCGTCGAAATCGAAAGCAATACTTCAAATAGCAAAAACGCAATCAGGGCCGCGAGCGAGAATAACAGAAAAAGCCTGATCGGGGATACGTATGCACGGGCATTGTCTTGAGAGAGGAACCTGATAAATCCTATGGTGCCCCATAGCGAAAAACTGAAACCGTACAATGTTATAAACGCTAGTATCGATTTGGTCACTAATTGTTTCGATTACTGGATAAAAGACACTAGTTCTAGAACTTCGCCAGTTTCAGGTGGAATTGAATCAATCGCTGGTACACCGTAGTTAGGCATCATTTCCAGCAATCCTTCGGCTACCGTTACTCTGGGAGACCAGCCAAGCCCCCTGATTTTGGTGGTATTGGGTAGGCGGCCGCCATGATCTTCGATGAAATGAGGGCGGAACTCAATTTCCACCGGCATCGACGTTAACGAATCAATCAGAAAGGCTAACTCCTTGATCGTCATCTGGGTTGAACCACCGATATTGTAAACCTCACCGGGAGCTCCTCGCTCCAGGGCAAGCAGCATGCCGCGTATCAGATCTTGGACGTGCATGTGCGCCCTATTCTGGTTTCCGTCGCCGTAAATGGTGATTTTCTGGCCTAGTCGAATTCTCTTTAAAAATTGCGGTATCACCCGCGTGTCGTCGGGCGACATCCCGTTTCCAAAAGTGTTAAACAGCCGCATGATCTTGGCATCGATCTGGTATTTATTAACGTACATAGCGATTAGGGCTTCCGAGAATCTTTTGCCCTCCTCGTAAGCGCTTCTGGGGCCAACGGGATCGACATTGCCGTTATAGGTTTCCGGCTGTGGGAATATCTCGGGATCGCCGTATACTTCCGCTGAACTTGAGAATATGAGTTTCGACTTGCACTTTTTGGTCAGTTCGAGGACATTGAAAGTTCCGGTCGAACAGGTAACCAGCATTTCCTCGGCCATTGGAAGGATATTCGGTACCCCAGTTGGGCAGGCCAAATGAAATATCTCATCGTATTTTTCATCTTTAAATTCAGATACAAAACCAGGATCCGATATGTCAATCTCCATTAACCGAAAGGAGCGGCTTTCATGAAGGCTTGAAATTGATGCCTTTCGTCCAGTTGAAAAATTATCGATGCAGTCGACGCTATGACCTTTTTCGAGAAAGTATTTGCATATGTTGGACCCAACAAAACCTGCACCCCCGATTACCATAACACGTTTCATTTTTCCCATATTTTTGTCTTCATACCTCCTTCGTTGAGTATTTTGCGGCAAAATATAATCTACTAAATAACGGTGACTAGTTAATTTTAATCAATTAAAAACATTGTTCAGGTTTCCGAAAAGTCAAAGACGTTAATAACTGAATCAACGACTTCGATTCGCGCGATGCCAACCGATTTATACCAAAGTAACCATTTACCCAAAGCAACCATTTACACTTTGCATATAATTATTGCTTCTTAGCAAGAAAATACCAGATATTGTAGGCATTGTTAGTCCAAACAACTATATATAGCGCTACAACTAGAAATCCCCCTGAATTTTTTGCTGGTTATTTAATACGTCTTATACAGTAATGAAGAAGTAAAGCACATCACCCAAATGAGGTAAGTTTCACCCAAACAGGTTAAAAATCTCCGCGATACATAGTGAGATGTTTATAGGCGAACGTCTCAGTTGGGATGTGAACTCAATCGGTCGATGCAACATCTAATTTCTAGCTACAAAGAGGAGGATGTTGGTAATGCTTTGAATAATGGGGATCTGGGATTTTTTCCAATCAACATCCATCTGACGGCTCAAATTCTTCTGGCCACAATAGTTGGTGAGCCCTTAACGAGCCTCGGAAAACACTATACGTTGGTTTTAAACAATGCCGCAGAGTAATCGAAGATCGAAAAGATCTATTGAGTCACAAGAATGGCGACATCATAACCCATTAGAGCAAAGTTAAAATCGAGCATCTGCGGGAGGCGGTGAATTCCATTACTAGAGATATCTACCGCAAATTTCCTACAGTGAGAGTTGCTGGAGAATGCGAAACGACGCTAAGTCATTGAAAGAAATGGTGGCTACGCCCTGATTTGAACAGGGGACCCCACCATTATGAGTACGATAAGGCAATTATATTAGGCTAATAATCAATAGCCTAGCGAGGCACCCATTGCCGAGATTGCACCACTAAGCATAACAATGCATTACTGAATCCTACAATTTTCCTACACCGGCAAACTACATTTTTTGAGAATGAAACCAGTGAAATTGATATAAACTGTTCATCGCGAATTTGATGCCTATTTGCGTTGCGACGGTCTGGATTATGGTTTCCAGCGCGTAGTCTGCGTATTCTGCCATGCCGAGCAGCTAGAGGCCTTTAGCTGCAAGAGGCGCGGCCCCTCCCGCAAGCCCTATCCGATCAACTGGGAAATACATCGGGTACGACGCGAAACTTGCCACGAGGAGCGCCTGCCCGCCTTTATCCGTATGCGCGGTCAATTTCAGCCAAAAAGACAACACCTACGGCAGTAGCAGATCCAGCGCCTCGCCAGGTGAACAATTCATCAACAAATCGATGATGGAGAGATTGGGTGTAAATTCTTCCACGTCCATATATTGTTGCGCATAGGGCTCGCATAGCCATTGCTGAATCCGGACATTGATATTTCTTTCACTAAAAACATCAAGATCTAAATAACTCTCATAAGCTGTTCTGCCGGTGATGTAATCCGTAGCACCGAAAATCGTGCACAATCGGGCGATCTTTTCCGATGCGCTCATTTGATGATAGGCGGCGCCAACATCGACTTCGGTGCCGAGGATGATATGGCGTAACTTACCCGGCAACTTCTGATCTATCAGCGAATTTACCGATTTCAGGGTCATGTGTTCCGGACCTACCGGATCGACGCCCAGCAGTCGGCTAACTGCCCAGCATATGGTTGTCGTGTTGAGTTTAGCCACCGTTTCATAGCCGCTTTCCAGGATCGACTGGATCTCGCTGAAGACGGGCTCGAATTGCGGGGACTTGCTGTAGTTATGTTTGATTTGATTTAATTGCTTTTTCAGCCACGGCTGATCGTAGGAGACCAGCGTTTTGCTGATCGGCAGGTAGCTCCCTTTTTTTGCGGACACGGTAAGCATTACTGGCCCGTGGTTGGTCTTGATAGGGGAATGCACCTGGTGTGATACCCCGCGCGAACCGTCTGTGAACCTGTGCTTGTTTACGAATTGAACCTCATCCTTGATGATGAACTGGTTGGATTCGAACATGCGGGCAAAAAAATTCAATCTGGGAAAATACTGAGGCTGTATGTCACTTAGAATCATGGCCGGATATTTCTTTAGTTAGGTTCAGTTAGCAATAAAATATCAAATACTCTTCCCGTTTGACAGTATCGTGATTATTCGGGAATGAATGTTCTCTAGCTGCTTTATAGCGGAAACGATCTCCCACAAATCTCCGAATATTTTAAGCCATCCTTTCGGGCCTAGGTCAGTGCTCGATTGTGGACACTCCATCTTTTGTTCTAAAGATAAAGTGTTGCGTCGATCAGTTGAACTCAGCACCCGCAACTGAGACACTCATAAAAAAGCCACCTAAAATAAGATGGCTTAGTTATTTTACTAAGTAGTTATTGGTTATGTTTTTCTGCGACGAGCAAAACTTAAACCGAGTAAACCCAACCCAAAGAGAGCTACGATTGAAGGTTCAGGTACAACTGTAATACTGGTCCTAATCCAGGCGGAGTCATCAGCATTAGCGAAGTTGTTCGCGGTGTAAATCCAATTGGCATTTGTGCTAATTCCACTCACCGCTGCGCCGCCATTTACGGTAGTCCAGATGTTCGGATCGCCATTGAAGCCATACTCGGTTGCATTCGCGAGGAAATTGCCAGTGTCTACATCATAGACTTCCCAGGCTGAGGAAGAATAGTTGGCGTTACCATCCCAAAGGATTTCTGCAAGCAATGCAGCAGGATTACCGTCGGATAAATTACCTACATTCAGTATGTTCCAGGCAAAATAGTGTGTGCCAGCACCCAGGTCGATTGTTACTGAATCGGATTGCGTCCAATCACTAGCATTTGCCAAAGCCCCCGAACCTAAATCCTCCCAAAGCTGGCCATCCGTGCAGCTTGAATCAGAACACAATCCACCCGATGCGAGAATATTATCGACCGGCAGATTGATGGTTATGAGCGTGGCCTGGCTTGATGTCGCGAAACCGAAGGACAATATTAATGCCGCTGAGATTCGTATGATTGTATTTTTCAATTTAGTATCACTCAATATTAGATTAGATGAATAAAGCAAATTTCAGGCCACGTAATTAATGATGGTGTTTATCAGTAACTTAAAAATAATTGAATATAAATTTTGAATCATTTTGCAAAATTTTTTTACAGCTTTCCGGTGCAACTGTAAAGAATCTTTACAGTGTGTACTTTTGAGAACATAGCGAGAACTATACTATAGTCACCATTGATTTAAATTCAGTCAAAATCAATGAAGGGCGGAACTAGACCAGGTGCGGGAGATAAGAAAGGTTCAGGACAGCAGCCCATTACATGGCGATGCTGGAACCTTATGCCGAAGAATTAATACAGCACGTTTGGAAATCGTGCTCTGAGTGCATTGGCATAAGGGTGCTTGACTGCGAGACAGACACGTCGAGCAGGGTCGAAAGACGCCTATGGGTCGGATATCGCCGCTGATCTATCGATTTTGAGCGGCAGCTTTCTCAATAGCAGACCCTCGTCAATCCCTGGTAGGCGGCAATTTTCGGCCAATACCGGACGCTCATATTTTCCGTGATAATATGTTATTTAGATAGATATGAAAGATTCTGATATCAATACCTCAGACGCTATATTTGGTTGTTCACGCCCGAGTGAGCAAACTTCCGAGGCACCATTTTTTGGCGCCAACACCTTCATGCGTCGGCCTTATTGCAGAGAGCTTCAACACGCTGACATTGCAATTCTTGGTGTGCCATTTGATCTCGCCGTTTGTAATCGCCCTGGCACAAGATTTGGACCCAGAGCAATAAGACAAGCGAGCCGTGACATATCAAGCTGGAGGAACCAATATCCCTGGGGATTTGATCCTTTCGATTATATAAATGTTTTCGATTATGGTGACGTGGTTTACCGTTACGGAGATGCCGCTGAAATGGTCGAGCAAACCCAAGCCTGCGTCGCTGATATATTAAGAAAGGGGGCAAAAACATTGAGCCTCGGCGGAGATCATTTTGTTTCTCTACCTATTTTGCGCGAAGTTGCAAAAACGCATGGTGCGGTATCGCTAGTTCACTTTGATGCGCATACAGATACCGAAAGAAACGACAATCCTTACGACCATGGATGCATGTTCTATCGTGCCGTTGAAGAAGGCATTGTTGATCCCACGAGATCAGTACAAATTGGTATCAGGACCGACTACGATAAAGATAAAGACCAGTTTACTGTAATCGACTCACCTACGGTTCACCGAATCGGCATAGACTCAACTGTAGGGAAAGTAAGGCAGATGATAGGTGATCATAAGGCTTACCTCACTTTCGATATTGACGCTCTCGACCCCGCTTTCGCCCCTGGCACAGGCACGCCGGTTCCAGGGGGTCTAACTTCAAATCAAGCCCTAGAAATTCTAAGGGGGATATGGGATATCGAATTTGTCGGTATGGATATCGTTGAAGTGGCGCCGGATTACGATCACAGCGAAATTACGGCTTTAGTTGCCGCTCAGCTAGGTCTCGAATTTATATGCATGCAAGCTGCATTAAAGCAAAATGCCCCATAACAAGCGCATGCAGTCGGACAATCCACTCGTTGCGCTGACGATTTCTCAATAGCAGACTCTGAAATTCGTTTCCCAGGCTTCTCGAACCGGCCATAAGCGGACACCTGGCAGCAGATAATATATTATCAGGTCAATTACCTTTTCATTATGCTGTTAGGCGGCCATAGATGAGAGAAGCGAACCATCGATACCGATGTATGAGGGAAGTATTGAACCGGAGATAAACATGAGGCCCAAGAGAGTTATTGTTACCCCAGAGTTTCAGCATTTTCTCAACGATTGGCATCTGTCACCGGGCATTGATGACGGTGATTATGTATTTTTTTCCGGGGTAACAGGAATCCAACCAGACCTTTCAGTTTCGACCGACCCAGAGACACAGTTTCGAGATACATTTCAAGTCCTCGAAAAAAACCTTGCGCAAGCGGAACTCAAATTCGATGATGTTGTGGACATGACAACTTACCATGTCGGATTGCGAGAGCATTTGCACACGTTTATGAAGGTAAAAGATGAGTTCGTTTCATCTCCATTTCCCGCATGGACTGAGATCGGTGTATCTGAGCTTATTACAGAAGGCACACTTATCGAGATTAGGGTTATAGCAAAGCGACAATAATATGCGGGCACAAATGAGTGATACAACCCGCCTCTACGCAACATGCATCGGGGGAAGTGACTTGCGAGGGCCACATAACAAGCGAATGCAGTCGGACCCAAAAGTCCTCTATGCGCTTATAACTTCAAGGTCGGTTTAGGGTTGGATATTGCCGCTGCTTCACCGAGTTTGAGCGTCTGTTTTCTCGTAAGCAGACCCTCATAGAATCCTGGTAGGAGGCAACCTTCGGCCAG